>JAJXXG010000207.1 GCA_021781255.1 Acidobacteriota bacterium | reverse complement strand
CCATCTGTCGGGCATTGAGGCTCTCGTCAGCGAAAGAGCCAATGAGAATTATGTCAGTTTTTCATTCGAAGGTGGCGCAGCCAATTATGACGCGCGCGTGCGTCGCGTGCGCCTGGTCGTAAGCATTCTGGATGAGTTTGGATTTCACAGCGAAGTGAGGGGCGATTGCGTCACCGCGCGCGCGGAAGGTGACGTTGCAGAGGAAATGATACAGAAGCTCACGGTATTGGGATACCTGCTCATCCATACCCGCCAGGTGGATATCGCCATGACTCATGACGCCACCTGTGCTCAGTGGAAACAGAAGCTGCTTGCCGATATCTCCAACTTCATACTTCCGAAGTTCCAGGACCGTGCGGCCCACAGCTGAGCCGCGGGCTCGCCATGAGCAAAAAGAACCATTACGCAACTTTGACGAGGAGGATGATTCTGGCCATCATCCTCGTATCCCTGGCGCCTCTGACTCTAATCACTGGCCTGATGGGTTACTATTTTGAGACTTCTTACCGTCAAAACATCTTGGATAATCTGCAGCAGCGCGTGGCAAGCCATCAACAACGTATCAATGCATTCCTTGATGAAACGCTCGCAGACGTGAGCTATCTCGCCGAATCATCCACCTACGATGAATTGGCTCAGAACGCGTACCTCCAAGACAAACTGCGTGTTCTTCAAAGCGCCTACCCCGACGTTTTTGTTGATCTGGGCCTTGTCAACGCGGCAGGAAAACAGATCTCCTACGCCGGAGAACTGAAACTCCTTAATGCGAACTACTCTGGCGATTCCTGGTTTCAAGAGGCAATGCGGCAGCCCTACTTTCTGAGCGACGTCTTCCTCGGATTGCGCGGTAAACCGCACTTCATTATCTGCGTTCGGCGTAAGCATCAAGGATCGGATTGGCTTCTGCGCGGGACAGTTAACTTCGCAGCTTTCAGCGCCCTCGTGGATAGACTTCAGATTGGGAAAACCGGCTCCGCCCTTATCGTAAGCACTCAAGGACGGCTTCAATCCCAACCCGAAACCCAATTGATTCGCAACCTTCGCGGACTGGTGGCGATCACCCCTTGGGCCGGCAGAAAGGAGTTGAGAGGTGCCGCATCGGCCAGCTCATTCGCACTCGAGAGCAAAGTCTTTTCGAAAACGGAAAATGAAGTTACCGGATCAGTGAAATCCCAGGGCAAAAGCACCCTCTTCATTCTCATGCCCCTGCAATCGGGTCAGTGGACACTCGTCTATCAGCAGCAACAGAACGATGCCTTCTCTGAGGTCAACCGCGCGAGGACCGTCGTGCTGACAATTTTTTTACCCGGTTGTCTGACCGTCCTGATGGTTACATTCTTCGTTGCACGGGGGATGGTTGCACGGATCGAAAGAGCGGACATGGAAAAGGAGAAGATGAACGAGCAGGTGACTGAATCGCGCAAGCTGGCCTCGATCGGCGAGCTTGCGGCAGGTGTCGCTCACGAGATCAATAATCCGGTCGCGATCATGGTCGAGCACGCAGGATGGATGGAAGACCTGCTCGGAGAGGAAGAACTTAAGGAAAGCCGGAACTTGGAGGAGTTCAAGCATTCTCTGAATCAGATATGCCTTCAGGGGGTTCGATGCAAAGAGATCACTCAAAAACTGCTCAGCTACGCCCGCAAAGCAGACCCCGTTTCACAAAACATACGGCTTAACGACATCGTGGAAGAAATATTGAGCGATTACAAAGGGAGTTCAAAATTCATCGGCATACAAGTTCACACCAACCTGGATCGAGACCTGCCATCTGTCCAGGCCACACCGACGGAGATGCATGAAGTTTTTTTGAACCTCATCAATAATGCCCTCGACGCCATGAGTTCCACAGGCGGCAAACTGGCAATACGGAGCAGGGTAGACAATAACGAGGTGGTCGTGGACATCGCGGACACAGGGCAAGGGATGCCTAAGGCGGTCATGGATCGGATATTCGACCCGTTTTATACGACCAAACCCGTCGGAAAAGGGACGGGACTGGGTTTGTCAATCTCCTACAGCATTATCAAGAAACTCGGGGGAAAGCTCACCGTAGACAGCGCGGTTGGGCTCGGCACGACTTTCCAAGTGCACATTCCTATCCGCACAGAAAATGCAGTGGGCTCTAGTAGAACTGTGTTACAAAGTTGAAGCCTGAACAGCGCATTGTGATTTTCGCCAATACTTTTGCAGCCGGCCGCATGTGAGGTTCCATTGTCTGCTTCGAGCAGTCGGTGGTCCGAGGCCGTGCGCATCAATGCAACGTGTTCCTCGGCAGTGAACTCCTCCCACCACAGCCGGCTGACCTAATCAGTCAACAACCCGGGTGCCGCGGACGGAACGGCGCCCAATATTCACAACCGCGGCAGCCGTCTGGCGCTTATACTGCGGGATGTGTCTGAGAATCGTGACAAGCGCCGCCGCAGCGACCTCGACCTGTTTGTCCTCGCCCTCGTCGCAAGCGGCATATCGACTCTGTACGAACTGAAGACCGCAGCAGATCTCTCTCCGGGAGCGACTGTTCCGGCGCTGCGCAGGCTCCTGGGCGATGGACTCGTGGTCCGGGGAGAATCCGGCCCGCGCGGGCGCATGGAACACAGGATTACAGCGGCGGGCCGCCGGCGGCTGAACAACGGCTGGCGGAACTTGATCGACCGCGGTCCGAGTGGAGATCTCGAAGCCAATCTTCGCGTGGCGCTGTTGGCGCTCTGGATCGGACGCGATCGCCGGCTGGCTGTCAGCTTTCTGCGCCAAGCGGCCGCCGGGCGGCTCAGTTCCGCCGACCGGGCCGAGGGGCAAGAGGAGATGGCGTCGCTTCCGCCGCTTGCGATCTGGTATCGGCGATTGCGCTCGGCTGCGGCGGCTGCACTGACCGAGGGAGAAGCCGGAGCAGTGCTCGCAATGTCGAAGGCTCTGCCCCGGAGAATGGCCGCCAGGAAGAAAAAAACCCAAGCCAAGTCCGTTCGATAAAGCGTGCCGCGAGGGGTTCCAAAAAGCCGGGAAGGGGTATTTGTCGTTCCGGAACTACCGCAGGTCTCGCCCGCCGGCGATGGTCAGTCCGTGCCGTTGAAGCGCAGCCGGTGAGTGGGTGCATTTCCCTTTAGTCCCAAGACTCATGCCGCATCCTTTACTTTTGGCCTCCGCACCAGAGACGGTCGGGCAAACTGCCGTAACTCTCGAATATCGGCACGCAGCGAATTCACGACCAGTTCCAGAACGCACCGGAGCTCAGCGTCCCGGTGTTCCTGTGTCGCAGCCCGGTACCGCTCCTCGAACTGCCTTACAATGCGCTGCGCAAACTGATCGAAATCGTCGTCCTGCGAAAACTTTGCGGCCGGTTTCCTGGCGGCCCAGCTCGTGTCCAGGGCCCGAACCATTTCCAAGCACAGAAACGCTTTGTACAACATCGGCCGTTTTTGTACAACAAAAGGTAATAACATATAAAACGCACCATTGACACGGACCATAGAATTTAAGAGCGTGCTTCCGTTCAATCCGCAATTCCGCTAAGTAATGCGGTGCAAAAGCCGGACGATCTGCGCGATCTTCCGCGAATATCCCTGGAGGGTTGGGACTACGCTAAGTCCCTCCGCCGGTATTCCATCGCGGAACCTTACCTCAACGGTCGCGTGTCCGTGGTCCTTGAGGTGGCTATAAAGCGGAACCTCGGCGCTCCCGAAGCTGAGTCCACTCAATGCCAGGGTGCGGCAATCGGTCGTCCCATCTACGTATTCCAATTCCACGCCATCAATGAACACGAAATTCAGGACTGGAATGAGCAAGCGATGTTTGTCGTGAATGTCGAGGTAGTAGCCTGATCCCAGTTTTCCGCACAGAACCGGATACGATTTTCGTATTCAGGAAGGTGCGGAACAATGTCGAGGAGCAAGCACACGGGAGCGCAGATGATCGCGGCGGTCAAGCAGATGGAAGCCGGCCGCAAGGCCGAGGATGTGGCCCGCGAGGTGGGGGTGAGCACGCACACGATCTATGCCTGGAAGTCGAAGTACGGGGGCATGGATGTG
>JAJXXG010000357.1 GCA_021781255.1 Acidobacteriota bacterium | reverse complement strand
AAGATTCTCAGCAAGCTTCCGGCTGTCGTTCACCGAACCCTCTGACGAGTAGGGGCTCGGCATGCCCACCGTCAGCACATTCTCCGGGCCCAGTGCATCGGCTGCAATCGCTGCCACCAGCGCCGAATCAATTCCGCCACTCAGCGCCACCAGCGCCTTTTTGAATCCGCACTTGCGCACATAATCCCGCGTGCCCAGCACCAGTGCGCGATATGCAGCCTCCGTATCGTTCTCCTCGGGAGCGGCCACCGGCTCACCGTCAAACGCATCGAAAACCCGCGTCTCCTCTTCAAACGACCGCGCCTGCGCAATCAGCTCGCCCTTCGCATTCAGCGCCACCGACGATCCATCAAAAATCAGGCTGTCGTTCCCGCCCACCTGATTGCACATCACCACAGGAATTCGGTCTCGCCGCGCAATCGCCGCCAGCATTTCACGACGCACCTTCCGCTTGCCATGCCAAAACGGCGAAGACGAAAGGTTCACGTGCAGATCCGGCTTCTCCCGCATCAGCTCTTCCACCGGATCCACGCTGTAGAGTGGATGCTGCCAGAAGTGCTTGTCGTTCCACGCGTCCTCGCAGATGGTCACCGCCAACCGCACGCCATCCAGTTCCGCCACATGCTGCTTGTCGGCCGGGAAGAAGTATCTCTGTTCGTCAAAAACGTCATAGAACGGCAGCAGCCGCTTGTGCTGCTCCAGCAAAAGCTTGCCCTTGTCCAGCAGTACCGCCGCATTCACGGCCGGCTTGCCCGCGCCCTTCTTGGCCGGCAGCGCCACGCCCACCAGCACCGCGGTCTTCAGCTCCGCCGTTGCCTCGGCAAGCTCCTCCACTGTGCGCCTGCACCGGGCAAGAAAGCTCGGTTTCTCCACAAAATCCGCCGGAGGATACCCGCACAGCGCCAACTCTGAGAACACCGTCAGGCGCGCGCCCGCTTCGGCAGCTTTGCGGCTGGCCGCAACCACGCGTTCCAGATTCCCCTTGAAATCCCCCACCGTGGGGTTGATCTGCGCAATTGCGATCTTCACCCTCACAGTGTAATTCCCGAGCCATACCCGCACGCAAAAAGGTTGCCCCGGCGGGCGGTCGCCCTGCATGTCTCTTGATATGTCCTGGAAGTTCCCGTGAGTCTTACGAGCCCGTTCCGGACAGAATCACTCCCACCGTCCGCACAATAATCTTGAGGTCCAGCCACAGACTCCAGTTATCGATGTAATTCAGGTCCATTGACACGTAGCTGTCAAACGAGGGGTCCTGCCGCCCTTGCACCTGCCACAATCCCGTAATCCCCGGCATCACGTTCAATCGGCGCAGGTGCTTCAGCTTGTACTCCTGCACCTCGCCGGCTAATGGAGGTCGCGGTCCCACCACGCTCATCTCTCCCATCAGCACATTCAGGAATTGCGGCAGCTCGTCGAGAGAGTACTTCCGCAGCCAGCGGCCTACGCGCGTCACGCGTGGATCGTCTTTCACTTTGAACAGCACGCCATCGCGCTCGTTTCTTTCCAGCAGCTCCGCACGAAGCCTTTCCGCATCACTCACCATCGTGCGGAACTTGATGCAGCGGAAGACGCGCGCCTTCTTGCCAATCCGATCGGACAGGTAAAACACCGGACCCGGTGAATCCAGCTTGATCGCGATCGCAATTCCAATCAACACAGGCGAAAGCATCAGCAAGACAAATGCCGAGAACACCACATCGACGATCCTCTTCAGCACCAGCGCCAGTTCCGGCACCCGTCCGCGATGCAGTGGAATCGTCGGGAACCGACCAATGTACTCAACGCCGTTGTTCCAAGCCAGCCCGCCATACAAGTCAGGAACCAACCGAAGATCAATTCCATGAATGCGCGCTTTCTCCAGAGCATCCCGCACCACTTCACGATCGCACGGCGTCGCGAAGAATATCTCGTCCACAAATTCCTTGCGCGCGTGCTGGAAGAGCGTATCCAGCGTTCCCAGCACATCCCCGACCACCGGTATATCTTTGTCAGTGCCAACAAAGCCTTTGAATGTGTAACCCAGGTGCCGCCCCCGCTCCAGGTGATGCCGCAGTGCGTGCGCCTCTTCTCCCGTGCCTACAATCAGCACGTTTCGCTTGTCCAGGCCGCGGTTAAATCGTCTGTACATCAGCTTGCGATAGGCGTACCGGCGTAGCCCCAGCCCAAATGTCACAAGACCCAGCATCACCATCACGGTCGTGCGTGGAATTTCCCGCGCATTGCTCAGCCACAATGAGCCGGTCAGCAACAGGCCGCATGTGAAGCATGCCTGGAAGCTCAATCGTTGTTCATGCAGGAAACTCGTCAGCCGCGCGGGTGTGTAGAGATGCATCCGCCTGCTGGTCCACATCAGCACCAGCCCAAAGCCCAGCATCATGCATCCCAGTTCAATGCCGCTCTGAGTGTGGAGCATCGCGCCGCTCGACATCCAGCGCAGGCTCTGCCAGAAACCCTTGTGAGATTTGATACCGATTGCGACCACCGTCGCAATCGCGATGGTCACTGCGTCCATCAGCATCCAGGCTTTTGACGTACGCTGCGTGCTGCGGGGACCGTCTTCATGTCCCTCTCCGGCCCATGCAGCCGGTATCGCAACCGTTTCAGACACTCTTTGCCAGAAGTCGGACGTCGCCATAACAGTCCCAGTTACCTCAATCGTCTGGATGCACCAAGGAAAATTGAGAAATTGCCGCTTACGTTCCTAAATCGGACCCGAAAGGAGCACGGGACTGTCGCTTTGGCGCGACTCTGGTTTTGCCAGTTTAGACGCGCATATTCCATTCCAGGTTGCGTGTGTGCCCCGGGCTTTTTTGCAGACAGTCCGATTCCTGAACGTGACGACCTCTCACATCTCACTTCTGAAAATTCCCACAGTAGCTAAAAAACTAAAGGCTCTTTGTTCGGTTACCGGCTACTTCTCAGCTGGCTACGAAACTTGGAACCGGGATCCGGATTGCCCATTGCCGCAATTCCATCTCATTCCTACAGGTGCATGACAAACTTGTATGCCTATCGACCTCAGTCAAAGTGTTCACTATCATGGGAATACCATCATTAACGTCCTATTTTCATCCTCCGCTAATAGGACGTTGACCACGCAATGCATCAGCCGCAATGCGCCCGCTGACTTGCAGAATCGCCGATGGTTCCACTCAATTGCAAGCAAAAAGCCGCCACGGAACCAGCAATGGAATTAGATATTCTCTATGCCTTTGGTAACTTGTAGGCGTCCAGTGCAAGAAACTCTCGGATGTGCGGGTCCTGTGACGCTAGGAACTCCCTGAGGGGGCCGAAGAAGTGCTCCTTCCCGTCATGCAGGAACAGCACCTTGTCCGCCAGTCGTTCGGCGAACCGCATGTCGTGGGTCACCACAATGCTCGTAAAGCCAAGCTGACGCTTCAGCCGCTGGATCAGGTCGCCTAACCGCCGCGCAATCAGTGGATCCACCATCGTCGTCGGCTCGTCATAGAGCACCACCTCCGGCTGTGAGGCCAGTGCCCGCGCAATGGCCACAGCACGCCGCCTGCCCGTGGAAAGACTCGATGGAAGCTGCTCGGCCACATCCTCAGCCCCTACCATCGCGATTAACCGGTCAACAATCTGCTGCACCTGGTCCTCGGCCAGTCCACCGCGCTCCCGTAGAGGAAACGCCACATTTTCCCGCACAGTCAGCGAGTCGAACAGGGCTCCATTCTGGAAGACCATCGTCACGCGCTTGCGAATCTCCTGCATGCCCTCTTCGTCCAGTTGGTTAATCTCCTCGCCGTTCACGCGAATCGACCCCACCTGCGGCTTCAGAAAACCCATCAGGATGCGCAGCGATACTGACTTGCCCACGCCGCTTCGTCCAAGGATGCACAGCGTCTCCCCGCGGGCCACTGTAAAGCTTATATTGTCCAGAATCCGCCGCTCGCCAAGTCAAAGCTGGCGTGAAATAAAATCCCGTGGTTCGTAAAAATGCCCGCCTGTTTCTCGCCCTGTGGCCGGGGCCTGAGGTCCGTGTGGTATTGGCGCAACATCGCGA
>JAJXXG010001315.1 GCA_021781255.1 Acidobacteriota bacterium | reverse complement strand
GACAATGTGACCCGGGAAGCGGATCACATTGTCATGGAAGAGGAGCCGCCCATAATCAGGCGCAGCTTGGCGCCGGCCACCATTCCTTCCAAGAAGGCTCGGCTCATATTGTGCAGAACGTGCAAAGAGGCTGTGGACCCATTGGAAGCCGAGCCGGCAACCGTTGTCGACATCTGTTGCAAATCGAGCTGTCACCGAAGGTGGTGTGGAATGCAGGGCAGGCAGAACGACCTTAACTTTGACCGGTCGGTGAGCGCCTTGTCCAGTCCGCAGAGCCCGCCGCGCCGCCTGGCGACTTTGAGAGTCCCAAATAAGCAACGCTCTGCCAAAGTAGATTCAGGCACTACTTTGCAGTACCTGCGCGATGGCGCTGGAACCTCTTTTCCGGAATCTCCAAAGAATGCGTTCGGAGCGCCAAAGATCTGATCATCACGCCCTCGGTGGCGGTGTATTTCGCTGTGCTTGGAGCCATTCTCTTTGGCACCACAGATCCTTCCTGTGGAATTCAATGCCAGGGAACACAGGCCCTGGAGTCCTATATCCGGAACCACGAGGCGCTTCGAAAGGAGCCATCGGGCGAGAAGGGGTTTTGTGCAGGCACAACCGAAACCGACGAAGTGCGCCGGGCCTATTCTGTCTCTTCTATTCCTGCGTTGGTCTCTCAGAAGACGTATGACGGGGTCTGTGTCGGTCTCGATGGCGGTTTTACCTCCACCAAGGTGATCGCGCTCTCTCGCGAGGGTGCGGTTCTGTCAACGTCGTATCGTCTTTAGCAGGCAGATCCGATCGCCGATTCTGTTGCAGTCCTAGGCCACCCGCGACGCTAGCCAGGCAAATCTGGTAGCCGCGCGAGAGTGTTCGGACCAGGCACGACCGGCTATTCCAAAGACCGTCTGCAAAAAGTTCTCTCTGCCGATATTGCGCCGGTGGAGACCGTTGCCCATGCAAGGTCTTCTCTTCGGCCAGGCTCGGATGTTGACACCATCATCGATTTAGGTGACCAGGAGATCAAGATCATCCTGCTGCGGCATGGCAAGGTGCGGGACTTTAAGCTGAACTCGCAAGGTTCTGCCGGCAATGGATACTTTCCGCAAGCGGCTGCCGATCCGATGGGCATTCCTGTGCAGCAATTTGCAGAGACCGCATTCAGAACCAGGCGTAGGCCGCAGTTCAGCGATGGCTGTGCAGTCTTTCTTCTAACGGATGTCGTCAACGTCCAGCGACAAGGTTAGGGACCAGATGAGATAGTGGCCGGCGTGGCAACAGTTTTTGCCCAGGAATGTATTTCTCTATGTGGCTGGAGTCTCCAATGTTGCAACGCTGAGCCGGTGTTTTGTTCTCCAGGGCGGCACGTCGAAATTCCTTACAAAGGATGAGTCTCTATTATCTTCAGACGCGCTGCAGTACGGCGGGCTTTACGGCGGTGAGAAAAAGCGCCGGGCCTTTCACGCACTTGCGGGCAGATGGCGTGCGCACGGAACACTAAGAAAGTCGGCGCGCACGCGGTCGGCCTGTTCTTTTTACCACCACTCCATCGAGCGCCCAAAAGGAACCTTGGCTGTGGATTCAGGTTTGGGCGTACGCAGCAGCAGCAACGGACACGCCACCAGCTTGACGATCTTCTCCGCGATCGACCCGAAGACCATGGGATACCAGCCGGACAGGCCATGCGTCGAAATGACCAGCAGATCCGCGCCGTCCCGCTCTGCCGCGTCAAGAATTGCACCGGCAACATCGTTGCCCACCTCCACGCTCGAGGTAACTTTGATGCCTTTGGCTGCGAGAGCCTTCTGCGAGACGGCGAACCGCTCCTCGGCAGCCTTCTTGGCCGCTTCCACAACAGCGGCTTCCGTGATGGAGTCCGGAATCGAAACATTCGGAAATGCAGGAATTACGTGGAGCAGATCGATCTCTGCATGAAACTTTTCGGCCAGTTCGGTCGCCGCATCCAGTGCCGCATGCGAGGAAGAGCTGAAGTCAACTGGAACCAGAATCTTGGTGGGAATGGCACTGTATGTTTTCTCTCGGGACATTACGTTCTCCTTGGCTGGCCGCAGGTAAAAACGGCTACATTTTTTCGCCCACCATCATAGCAAGACCGAACGGGTGTCGTTACGTGACCTGCAACACAGCAGCACAGCCCAGGTCATGGCAACAGGCGCTCGATCTTCGCAAATCGTCTTCTGGCCGACCGGCGGACGCGGAACTCAAGGTGGCGAATGGCACAGATTCAACTCACAGGCTTCTCTTCCGGTCCCCCTGCCCACGCAACGCCTGCTACGTGCCGTGCATCACTTCCACGCCAGCCGCAAAGACACGCGGCTGCGCCGGCGATGCAATGAAATACGCCAGTTCCCTGTAGTCATCGAACTCATGAACCAGAAAATCCGCCTGCTTCCCCATTTCCAGGGACCCAACCTGCGGACCGAGACCCAGGCTCCAGGCGGCATTGATTGTCGCGGCCGTCAGAGCCTCCGCGGGTGACAATCCCATGTGCAGGCACGCGAGAGAAAGCACAAACGGTATGGATGCAATGGGCGAGGACCCCGGATTGAAATCCGTGGCAAGCACGATCGCCAGTCCGAGATCCACCATCAGGCGCGCAGCAGGATACTGGCTCCTGCCCAACGCAAACACCGACCCCGGCAGCAACACAGGCTGCACGCCCGCGGACCGCAATGCCACCAGCGACTCGCGCGTGGCCGCTTCCAGGTGGTCGGCAGTTCTGGCATGCAAGGCCGCTGCAAGATCCGCTCCAGTGCCGGCGCGAAACTGTTCACAATGGATGCGCAGTTCCATGCCATGCTTCCGGGCCGCTGTCAGCACCGTCCGCACTTCTTCCACCGTGAAGGCGTGTTCGTCGCAGAAGGCGTCGCAGAAGCGCGCGAGCCGTGCCTGCGCAACCGCAGGAATCAACTCCTCCGCGATCCAGCGTACGTACTCCGCACGATTCTCCTTGAACTCCGGAGGAACTGTGTGGGCTGCCAGCAGGGTCGGCACAAAGTTGGCAAATCCCTCTTCATTCAGCCGGGCAATCACGCGCAACATGCGGAGTTCCGTGTCATGATCGAGGCCGTAGCCTGATTTTGCCTCAATCGTCGTCGTGCCTGCCCGCATCATCCAGGAGCAGTGCCTGTGCGCCTCGGCAAGCAGTTCATCCTCACTTGCTGCCCGCGTCTGCATCACGGTGCGAAGGATCCCGCCACCTGAGGCGGCAATCTGCTGGTAGGTTGTCCCCGCGATGCGCATCTCAAACTCGGCGGCTCGATTGCCGGCAAACACCGCATGTGTGTGCGCGTCCACAAAGCCCGGCGTCACCGCGCGCCCTGCCGCATCCATCACGCGCGCAAAACGTGGAATCGCTGGCAACACGTCGTGATAGGCGCCAATCGCTGTAATCCGCCCATCCTGCACCACCATTGCTGCATCCCTAATGAGGCCGAGGTCGGCCAGTTCCCTGCCGGCGCGCGGTCGCGCGGGGCCCGCCAGGGTGACCAGTTGCCCGATATTCACCACTGCAGTCGTAGTTGCCATGGTCACTTTTCCGCGATCGGGATATGGATGCCGCGATCGCGCGCAGTCCGGCGCGCCACCTCATAGCCTGCATCCGCATGGCGCACGACACCAAGACCGGGATCGTTGTTCAACACAAGCGCAATGCGCCGCGCAGCATCATCGGTGCCGTCGGCCACTGTTACCTGACCCGCATGCAGCGAATAGCCCATACCTACGCCGCCGCCGTGGTGGAAGCTGACCCACGTGGCTCCGGACGCGGTATTCAGCAGCGCATTCAAAATCGGCCAGTCCGCCACAGCATCGGAGCCATCCAGCATCTTCTCCGTCTCACGATATGGACTTGCCACGGAGCCGGTGTCAAGATGGTCCCGCCCCATGGCAATCGGCGCAGAGAGTTCGCCGGTGCGCACCAGCTCATTGATCGCCAGGCCCATCCTCGCTCGTTCGCCGTAGCTCAACCAGCAGATGCGGGCGGGCAATCCTTGAAATGCGAAGCGCCCGCGTGCGAGTTTC
>JAJXXG010000617.1 GCA_021781255.1 Acidobacteriota bacterium | reverse complement strand
CCGTTTTCGTAGAACTGAATAGCTTTCATGTCAGCGTTCAGGATGAACCTTCAGGGTCAGGTGGAGCATGAGCAAAGCAAAAAGCAGCGTAAGAGCAGCACAACGCTTGCAAGGTTGTGCTGCTCTTACGCTGCTCTGCTGGTCAATGAACCAGTGTCACAGAACCAGGATCAGAACTCGTCCTGGCGGCGCTCGGGAACCATGTTCTGCTCATCCGACGGGACAAGCCGCACCAGGCGATCCACCGCATACGGCGCGGGATGCTGATTGGTGTAGTGGTGGCGCACCTGCAGTTCGCCAAGCAGTCCAAGAGCCAGCAACTGAATGCCGGCCACAATAAGCACCGAGCCGATCACGAAGAGGGGGCCGTGCTCGTGCATCACGTCAAACTGCGGGTTCTGGATCTTCATGCCCATGAGGAGCATGGCGATGGAGCTGCCGCCCAGGATGCCCAACAGGCCCAAACCGCCGAAGAAGTGCAGCGGACGGCTCATGTACTTGAGCAGGAAGCGGATGGTCAGCAGATCGAAAAAGACGCGGAAGGTGCGGCCAATACCGTAGTGGCTCTTGCCGCGCTCGCGGTTCACATTGCGAATAGGAATCTCGCAGATGGAGGCGCCGTACCAGCTCGCCAGCGCGGGAATGAAGCGGTGCATCTCGCCGTAAAGCGGAACGTTCTGGATCACCTCGCGGCGGTAGGCCTTGAAGGTGGTGCCAAAGTCGTGAATGTCCACACCCGAAAGCTTGGCCATGAGCCAGTTGGCGCAGCGCGACGGGAAGCGGCGCATGACGTAGTTGTCGATGCGCTTCTCGCGCCATCCGGAGACGACGTCGTACCCCTCGTCGAGCTTTTCCAGGAAGGCGGGAATGTCGTTGGGATCGTGCTGCAGGTCGCCGTCCATGGCCAGGATGAACTCGCCGGAGGCATGGTCGAATCCGGCGGCAAGCGCCGAGGTCTGTCCGAAGTTGCGGCGCAGCTTGATGACCAGCACACGGCTGTCGACGGCCGCAATCTCTTCCAAAAGCTTGTAGGTGCGGTCGCGCGAACCATCATCGACCAGTACCAGCTCAAACGAATCACCCACCTGCTCCATGACCTGCTTCAGCCGGGCATAGAGAGCGGTAACGTTGTCCTCTTCATTATGAAACGGGACGACGATGGAATACTTCGGCATATTCTGTTAGATGTACTTCAAGCGCAAAAGGTTACGATTCCGTGGGCAACCCGGTGACGATTATTATGTCACCGATTGGTGCGAAAGGCGTGCTTCCCTGCTCTTCCTGGAACGCGCTCGGGCTTAACGGTCCAGTTCGCTGAGCATGGCCTGCATCTCGCTCAGGGCGTGGGAATTGCCGTTCCGAGCCGCACAGCCGATCCCGGATTTGAGGCGCTCGATGGCTTCGCGGGACCGGCCTGCGCCGGCCAGAGTCTGCGCAGCCATGAAGTAGCCGGCCGTGTACTCGGGATCGTCAGCCAACAGTGTATCGAACTCCGCCATGGCCGCATCGGTTTCACCGCGTCCGGCGAGTTCCACGGCAATCCCATAACGGGCGAAGCTGTTCTTAGGGTCCAGTGCGAGGATTTCTTTGAGTCCTGCAATTTTGTCCATTGTGTCCTGGGGTCTCGATCCAACGGGTTCTATCCGGGGAGAGATTTGCGTATTTGGCAAGGATTGCTGAAACTGGAACAGGATTGGCCCATTTCCCTGGCCGGATCGCCGCCTGCCGTTATTGTATCGGGCGGGCTGTGGAAACGGCAGTGGTACGTAGCGAACGGCGAGAAGCCGTAGATGAACGGAGCCAGAGAACGATGAGCGAGCCGCAGATGAACCCGCCGGTGCGTACGGTGGCCAGCACGCAGTCGGAGATGACGGAGATCATTCTTCCCAACGACACCAATACGCTGGGGCACCTGCTGGGCGGCAGGCTGATGCACTTTATCGACCTTACGGGCGCCATGGCCGCTTACCGGCACGCGCGCACGCATGTGGTCACGGCGGCCATGGACCACATCGACTTTATCCGGCCAGTGCATCTGGGCGACCTGGTTACGCTCAAATCGAGCGTGAACCGGGCCTTTTCCACCTCGCTGGAGGTGGGCGTCAAGGTGTGGGCGGAGAACACGCGCACCGGGGCGATTGCCCACGTGGCCAGCGCTTACCTGGTATTTGTGGCCGTGGACGAGCACGGCCGCAAGCAGCGGGTGCCGCAGTTGCAGCCTGAAACGCCGGACGAGATCCGCCGCTACGAGGATGCGCTGCGCCGCCGCGAGCACCGCGAGGCGGAGACGGAACGGCGCCGCGAGGGCAAGATGGCCATGGAAAGCGCCCCACCGCGGCAACCCTGAAGCGTCGAGGCCCAGCGCCGTATCTGTTCAATTACAACGATCGATTCACAAGAAAGAAGAAGGAGCAACACGACTTTATGGCTCATTCACATGCCATGCCGCAGCCGATGGCCTTGCCAGGCGTCGCCAAGATCATTGCAGTGGGTTCAGGAAAGGGCGGCGTGGGCAAAACCACGGTTGCCGTGAACCTGGCCATTGCGCTCTCCAAGATGGGCCACAAGGTCGGCCTCATCGATGCCGACATCTACGGGCCCAACGTGCCGCTGATGATGGGCTCGACGCAGCAGCCCAAGGTGACTGGGCAGATGATTGCGCCTAATCTCACTCACGGCATCAAGACCATTTCCATCGGCTACATCTCGCCCGGCGACAAGCCGCTGGTGATGCGCGGGCCGATGCTGCACCAGATCATCCGCCAGTTCCTGCAGCAGGTGGAGTGGGGCGAGCTTGATTACCTCATCATCGACCTGCCTCCGGGAACCGGCGACGTGGTGATCTCGCTGGTGCAGACGGTGCCTCTGACCGGCGCCGTGGTGGTCTCTACGCCGAGCGACGTGAGCCTGGAGGACGCGCGCAAGGCGCTGGAGATGTTCGCGCAGGTCAACGTGGAGGTGCTGGGCATCGTGGAGAACATGAGCCACTTTACCTGCCCGCATTGCCAACATCAGATCGACATCTTCTCCAAGGGCGGCGCGGAGCGGACCGCGCAGCAGTTCAACGTGCCCTTCCTGGGTTCGATTGAGCTGGTGCCCGCGATCCGCGAGGGCGGCGACCGCGGTCTGCCGGTTGCGCTGGCGGGGCCCAAAAGCCCGCAGGCGGCGGAGTTCTTCGCGGTGGCGGAAAAGCTGATCGAACGCGCTGACAGCGCGGCAGCGGCAGCCAAGGACGTGATCGAGATCCAATAGACAGGCGCTGAGCCCGTCCAGATACCCCTCCCGCGCGGGAGGGGTATTTTTTGGTCAAGTGTATGAATCGAAAGGACGTCGTGCGCGGATGGTGAGCTATGTGTATGAAAATAAGCATCTTACATTTTATGTGTTTGATTTTAAAGGAGTTGGTTAGCGATGGGGCGGATGAGCGGCTCCTCTTCCCACGGGTGAGGGTGGGAGTGATTGTTTGGGGAGGGACGGAGCGGATGGACCTTCGACGGCCTGGTGTCGGATGCACAGTTTGATTGTGCGCCTGAAGCGGGTAATTGCCTGCAAAGGGCGGATTGAGGTTTGTGGGATCCCGGGTCCCAGGGGGAACGCCCAGAAACGAGTCCCCGCATCTGATGGACGGGAAAGAGCAAACGCGGGTCCTTCGGCGCGTTCGCTGCGCAAACTTGCTCGGGATGACAACTGTTGAGGGGGTGTTGGTTCCCACCCCGGCGACGAGGACGTTGCCAGGGTGGGAACCCGGTTTGTGTGCGGAGCAGGTTAGAAGTTGACTCTGCCGGCGAACTGAATCTGGCGCGGACTGTTGAGAGTGCTGCTGACCTGGCCGAAGGTGGTGTCGCCAACCTTCAGGTCAGGAGGACCAAACTGCACGCGGTTGAAGGCGTTGAGGAACTCCGCTTCAAAGTGCACGGTGAGCCGGTCTCCGACTTTGGTGTCTTTGCCCAGTGAAAGAGCCCAGTCGTCGACGCCCTGGCCGCGCAGATGCGAGTCGACGCGAGGTTCGTTGCCAAAGCTGAACGGGGTG
>JAJXXG010000916.1 GCA_021781255.1 Acidobacteriota bacterium | reverse complement strand
TGCGTCATCCAGTTCCTGTTCGGCAATCAAGCCGGGCTGGGCCTGTGACGCCAGTTTAAGCCTGGTGTAGTCGGCATGCAGGGCGGCATGCACCGATTGAGCGCGAGCTACTTCGTGCTCGGCGCGAACAATCTCATCCTTGCTCTGCGCAAAATCGGCGATTGTTCCTTGCAATTGGGCGCTCAACTCAGGCACTTCCAGAACTGCCAGCACCTGGCCCTGACGCACTTTGTCGCCGATATCGACATAAATGGCCCTGATGTATCCGGACACCTTGGCGTGCACATCCACGACCTGGTAGGGCTGGAACTGCCCAGCCAGATTCAGCGTGTGCACGATTGAGCCTCGCGTGACAGCAGCAACCGAAGCCGACGGCACCTCAGCCGCCTGTGCTTTGGAACCGGTGGCTTTGGAACCGCATGCAACAGCACCCAACGCTGCGACTGAGGCCAATCCCGCGAGAAGGAGGAAAGAGAATCGCTTCCACATTTTTCTATTGCACCTATGAGTAAGTTTCTGGCCGGCATGGGATCGATGGCAATGCAAGATTGAAGGGATGAAGCCATATCGTCGCCGACGTGTACGATGTGGCTGGAGCCATCAGGGTTCGAATGTCCCGGTTTCAGCAAAGGACTGGGAAAGGGGGGGGACGGAAGAGAAAGGCGCTCAGGCTTGCGGAGCAACCCATTCGCCTTGGCTGGCAGCTCTCCCTGATTCGCAGTTCTTTGTGGAGCTCAGCAAACGTGGTGAAAGTCAACAAGAAAAGGAGAAATGCGCTTGTGAGGAATCCGTGTTTAGTACGGATGGCCTTTACGGCACTTCCCAGAACGCCAGAAATCGATCCGAAACTCGGGCGCTCATCTTCCGACATGAGTTTAGCCCTCGGAATCTGGTGAAGATTCGCCTGCGGAGGCTCATAACGAGACAATTTGTATCCGAGCCCCCACAAAAAGACAAAAATGGCCAGACCTGCCAGACTCAGGACGAGCCGCAAAGAACCAACCCGGTTTTTAGACGAGTAGATCATTCTGTTTGTGCGTTGGGGCGCCAAGCATGACAAATGCAGCACGGTTGTTCATCGCCGCACGATACTTGCCTCTATCTTGCTTGGATGCAAATCCGCCAGAAAGGTCGTCTCTGCTCCCCAATCTTTGATGATGCCTGGCAATTTTGAATTCCTGATAAATCGCTTCCCGCGCGGTGAAGGCATCCCCGGCAATGCCTTCCATCGACATATTGATTCTACTAGAGATGTACTCGTTCTACAGGCTGAAAGTATTGGCAGAGGAACCAGGCTTGTTCAGGGCGTGGCCGGGGGACCGGCAAGCTGCGCACCACCCCGGATTTTGGCTGCCAACCTCATGTTGTGCAAGCAGCCGAAGGCGATTTTGGACGGCGTCTCAGTTGTTCGTTCGATTCGATAAGATGCTGATATAAAGGTGGATGAGCGAGCTGACCGCACGTAATCCGGAAGGGAAGCCGTGTGCGGCCAGCTTGGGCGATTACCGGTACCAGAGGATATGCGATGATTCGAGGGGCACAGACGCCTCGGGGTGAAAGGGCACGACCCTGGGCGTAAACTCGGATGCGGGCCGGTCAGCGCTGACTGAGGCCGAATAGCGCCAGGCACTTTCGCCCACCAGCGACTCTCCCCTCGTCATGATGAGGCGTACGGGTTCGCCGCCGTTGATGGCCTGGGCATACAGCTCCACCCGCACCCCGTCGGGGTCAATTTCATTGAGGTAGACCTGGACCTGAAAGTGATGCAGGCCCCCCTCTGAATCGACGCGGACAGAGCCGAACCGCAGTCTGGGCCAGTGATCGCAGAGCTGGCGGCGCCAGCGGAGCAGGCTTTCGGCCGTCTCGCGCCTTTCGGCACTTCGTCGCTGATAGGACGCGGCCAAAGGTACATAGTGCTTCTCGGTGTATTCGCGCACACACCTTGTGGCGGAAAATACGGGAGTGAGGCGAGCAAGGCTTTCACGGATGCGCCGTGTCCAGCCACCGGGCACGCCGGATTCATCGCGGTTGTAGAATCCCGGAATTACCTCCTGTTCGAGGATCGTATAGAGTTCCTCGGCCTCTGCGGCATCCCAGGCGGGATCCTCGCCGTGCTCGGCGCCATCGCCGAGGGCCCACCCCACCTCGGGCGAATAGGCCTCTGCCCACCAGCCGTCCAGCTCGGAGAGGTTGAGTCCACCGTTCACCAGCACCTTCATGCCGCTGGTGCCGCATGCTTCCCAGGGGCGACGCGGAGTATTGATCCACAGATCAACGCCCTGTACCAGGTGTTCGGCCATGTGCATGTCGTAGTCGGCCAGGAAGACGACCTGTGAACGCGCCGGCGTGTGACGGATGAAGTCGATCCAGCGCCGGATCATCTCCTGACCCCGGGCATCCTGGGGATGCGCCTTTCCGGCGATCACGAGCTGGACCGGACACTGCTGATTAGTGAGGATGGCCAGCAGGCGGTCGGGATTGTGAAGCAAGAGATTGGGCCGTTTGTAAGGGGCGAATCGGCGGGCGAAGCCCAAGGTGAGCGCGTCGGGCTCAAAGATGCGCTGCGTCTCTTCAATCTCTTCTTCAGTTGCTCCATGACCGGCAATCTGGCGGGACAGTCGCGCACGGATGAATTGGACGAGATTCTCGCGTGAGGCTCTGCGCATTCTCCACAGGCGCTCATCTGAGAGGCGCCGCATGCACTCTGCAATCGCTTGTGGATCGCCGTCCCAGCGTTGCCGTCCACAGGCTTCCGTCCAAAGCCTGTCGGCTTCATCGGAGTCCCAGATGGGAATGTGAACCCCGTTGGTGACATGACTTACAGGGACATCTTCCACGGGCCACCGTGGGAAGATGTTCTTGAAGAGCTGGCGGCTAACCTGGCCATGCAGGCGGCTCACGCCATTGACGGCTCCGCTACCTCGCATGGCCAGCAGGGCCATGCTGAAGGGTTCGGTTTCGTCGTAGGGATCCTGCCTGCCAAGCGCCAGAAGGTCGTGCATTGGAATTTTCAGGGATTCCTGTGCATAGCGCCTGAAATTCCCCTCCACCAGGCCAGGAGCAAACCGGTCAAAGCCCGCCTCGACCGGTGTGTGGGTCGTGAAGAGGTTGCCGGCCCGGGTGATGGTAAGTGCAGTATCGAACGGCACGTTCGCATGCTCCATGTAGTCGCGGGCTCTCTCCAGCACAACGAAGGCAGCATGGCCCTCATTGAGATGGCAGACATCGGGGCGAATGCCAAGTGCGCAGAGCAGGCGCCATCCCGCGATGCCCAACACCTGTTCCTGCGTGATGCGCAACTCCGGTCCGCCGCCGTAGAGTTCACTAGTGATGCCGCGGTGTTCCGGAAGATTCGCAGGGTCGTTGGTGTCAAGCAGGTAAAGTTTTGTCCGTCCAGCTTCCACTTGCCAGGCACGAACCCACAGGCGGAAACCAGGAAGGTTGAGTTTGATCCGCAGCCATTCGCCACTTTCCTGGCGAACCGGCCGGATGGGAAGTTGTCCGGGGTCGTTGAAGGGATACAACACATGCTGCCGCCCCTCAGCGTCGATGCGCTGACGGAAATAACCGACCTGATACAGCAGGCCCACGCCCACGACTGGAACGCCAAGGTCGCTGGCGGCTTTGAGCTGATCGCCGGCCACATTGCCCAGACCGCCGGAATAAATTGGCAGCGCATCGCTCAACATGAACTCCATGCTGAAGTAGGCCACTCGATTGAAGGGAGGCTGGCTATAGGTGCGCTGGAACCAGCTTGAAGAATGCTCGCGCCACTCGCGTCTGCTGGCGATCTCGTCAATTCTTACCCTGAATTTCTCGTCGGACATCAGGGTATTCAGCTTTTCCTGAGACAAGGTCTGCAACATGACCCAGGGATTGCGCGTGAGTTCCCACAACTCCGGATCGAGGTGGCTCCACAGCTCATCCGCGGCATGATTCCAGGACCATCGCAGGTTGAGCGCGATCTCGGTCAGAGCTTCCATCACAGAAGCATGGGGAGAAGGGTCCGATTCCATAGCAGGCTCCAGTT
>JAJXXG010000652.1 GCA_021781255.1 Acidobacteriota bacterium | reverse complement strand
ACGGGCAAGCTGGCGGGTGCTGGCTCCTTCGCCGCAGCCGATGTCGAGTCCGGCCAGGCCGCGAACGGGCGGCAGCATGGCGAGAAAAGCCGGCGTGTTCAGCTTGTCGCGGTAGACGTCGTACCCGGCTCGGACGTGGCGCGTCCAGGTTTCGGCATTGGCTTCCCAGTAGCGCGCAGCCTCGGCGGGTTCCATGGTCGGCTCCTTGCAAAACGGGAGATTGTAAAGAACGCAATTGCTCGTCTTGTAGAGGATGACAGGAAAGTGTGGCGGCCGGAAGGAGTGGTGAGCTCGCTGGGATTCGAACCCAGGACCCACGCCTTAAAAGGGCGTTGCTCTACCTACTGAGCTACGAGCTCGTTCAATGCCGCTTCCTCAAAACTAACACAGCGGAGAATAGCGCTCCAGGCGAGATGCAAATACGGTATCGAGGGGTATTTGCCGTTCTTGGCCGGGCTCTATATTCGTATCGATACGAAATTAATAAAATGAAGAAATACTATTGACATTTTTATAAAAATTAATTAACGTATTGCTATTGATTGTGAAGCATAATATTTCAGAGATGGAAACACTCTCCAAAGTCGGGTCAGATTGGCAGGATTTGCTGCGGATAGCGCAAGGTTATCCGTTAGTCCTTGAGAGGGTGCGCATCCCGGCGAAAGGGATTGCGGTTGAAGGCGAGTTTGCGCTGCCGGAACTAGCCCGGCTGGGGGTAGAAGACCAGGTTTTCATCGCCGCCTTTCTGCGTTCGCACGGGTCGATCAAAGAGATGGAGCAGGTCTTTGGGGTGAGCTATCCCACGATCAAGGCGCGGTTGAACAGGATTGCCGGTCAACTGGAGTTTGTGGAGACCAACCCGTCGCCGTCGCGGGCAGAGGTGCTTGAGCGGCTGAAGAAGGGCGAGATCACCGCGGCGGAGGCAGTCCGTGCACTGGAGGCGATGAAGTGACTCCGAACATTGCCGTTGTTCGCATCGACAGTCCGCACTGGCGGGGGCTTAGGCTCTGGCTGCCGCTGTTTTTGCTTTGGATTCCTCTCGTTCTGCTCTCACCGCTGATTCTTCTGGTGACGTTAGCGGTTTGGCTGACAGGGCACATCAGCCCGTGGCGCACCATGCGAGTGCTTTGGGCCATCGTGGGCAACTTGTCGGGCACGGATGTGAGGGTGTGTAGACACGGAAGCCGGGTTACGGTTCGGATTTTGTGAGGGCAGTGATGAACACTGATCGACGAACAATTCTGAGTTTGATTGCCTTGGGTCGCATTACGCCGCGCGAGGCTGAGAGGCTGTTGATGGTCGCGAACGAAGAGCATGAGATGCGGTGGATTGCGGCTAGCTGCTTTGCGCTGGCAATTGCGACGCAGGTCCACTTGTACGCTTCAATGCTGGCGAGTCCGAGGTCGCTGGCTGATGGCGTAATCCTTGTGATGCATTGGTTGGGGGTGGCTCTATGAACGAGAATCGCCGTCAGATTCTGGAGATGCTGGCCGCTGGCAAAATTACGACCGATGAGGCGGAGCGGTTGATGGCCGCGCTGGAGCCGGAGGGTTGGTCAGGGACGGGAAGCGGTGCCAGCGGGCCGGGAATCACAGAAGGGAAGACGCGAGCGAAGTACCTGCGCGTCCTGGTGGAGGCCGATCAGTCCATGACCGGGCTCAAGGGCCAGACCACAGTGAATGTGCGGGTACCGATGAAGCTGCTGCGTGCGGGCGTGCGTTTGGCAAGCTTGATCCCGGCACAGGCGCATGACCAGCTGGATGAGGCGCTGAGCCGTCATGGAGTACCGCTGACGCTCTCGCAGATCAAGCCCGAGAACCTTGAAGAACTGATTGATCATCTGGAGGACCTGACCGTGGACGTGGACGGCAAAGAGGGCAATGCAACCAAGGTTAGAGTATTCTGCGAGTAAGTGGGGGATTTTGCCTCGTTCGTTAAGTGCTCGCAGCCTCCTGCATGTGACAGGTCACTTGTGCTACAAATGATAACGAAATCATGGCGAGGCAAGTGAGAGCATGTTCCCGGCTCTCTAGCCGCGTCAGTTCTGTGGAGGGAGATAACCGGTGAGCGCCGCAATTGCTCCTGGCGCCTCATTCGTCCTTTGCGGAAGTCAGTCCGGAATGTATGGAGCAGGCGAGTCCCGGCTATGTCGAAGGGATGTGTTCAGATTGCTGATATACATTTGTGTGTCCGTCCCGCAAAGTCGCTTGAACTCCAGCTTAGGTCGCGGGCTTATCCATTGAATGCGCAGCAGAAGAAACTCGCCATGATTGCGAAGACCATGTTTCGTTCGACGAAGCGCCTCAGTCCGTTCTTCTGTGCGTTGGTGATGCTTTTGCCGTTGCGCTCTGGACATGCCGCGGCGCCGGTCTGTCATGGCCCGCAGGAGCTTGAGCAGCGGGTTCGGGAACAGCCCTCTGCGCGCTCATGGGGTGCGCTTGGGGGTTGGTACGGCGAGCAGAAGAAGTTTACTTGTGCAGTGCAGGCATTTCAGGCGGCAATACGTCTTGATCCGGGCTCGGCGCTCATGCACTATTTTCTCGGCCTGACGCTCTACTCGTCAGGTCAAGTCGATGCGTCGATTCCGGAACTGCGCAAGGCTATTGCGATGGATGCAAACTCCGTGCAGGCGCAACTTGCCCTTGGTGTCGCGCTGCATCAGCAAGGCCACGCCGCTGAGGCGGAAGCAGCATGGGAGGCGGCGCTTGCGATCGATCCAAATTCGGTGACTGCGCTGGACTGGTTGGCCAAGGCGCGCATCTCTGAAGGTCAGTTTGGTGCGGCAATCGAGTTGCTATCCGCCGCTCCTCGAGATGAGGATCTGACGCTCGATCTCGCCCTCGCCTATTCGCAGTCGGGACAGTTTGACAAAGCCGCCAAAGCGCTCGAAGGCGCAGTGGCGAAGACTCCTGGGAGCTTGCGTCTGGCCTCGGCTCTGGCAACGGTGTATGTGCAAGCGCACCGCTACCAGGATGCGACAACATTAATGCGAAGGGCCAGCAGTGAGTATCCTGCCGACTTTGCAACAGAGCTTCTCTATCTCAGGCTGCTCGTTCTGCAGGATGATGACGCGGATGCACAACCGATTGCGGAAAAGCTTCTTGCCACCCATCCCAGAGATTTTGATGTCCTCTACCTTGCTGGCGTCACAGAGAACGACATGCAGCAGTATGACGCAGCGGTAACTCACTTGAAGGCTGCAGCCGAACTAAACCCAAATCACTTCGATTCGCGCTTCAATCTGGGCATGGCGCTGTCTCACCTCAAGCAGTACGAGGCGGCGCGAGATCAGTTGGAATGGGCAGTGGCGCTGGACTCATCCAACGCTGAAGCGCATTTTCATCTTGCTCAGGTGCTTCGCGCGTTGGGCGATACCGCCGGGGCCGGAGAGCAGCTCAAGCTCTTCCAGCAGCGACAACAGGCGACGACGACTCTCGCGTTGGGCCAGACCAAATCAGGTCAGGCCGCACAAGCTCTCGACAGCGGTCAGACTGTGCAGGCAATTGCGCTCTACCGTGAAGCGATCACTGCGCTCCCGCAGGATGCTGTCCTCCACTATAACCTCGCGTTGGCGCTGGATCAGACAGGTGATTTCGCTGCGGAACAGGTAGCGCTGGAAACGGCTGTGCAACTCAGGCCCCGGTTTGCCGAGGCTGAGAATCAGCTGGGAATCGTATTAGCGCGCGAGGGGAAGGATAAGGTTGCGGAAGAACACTTTCGCGCTGCGATTGCGGCTGCGCCCAGCTATGCCGAGGCTGCGAACAATCTTGGCACGCTGCTTGGCCAGCAAGGCCACGATCAAGAGGCAGAAGGGTTCTTCCGCGTCGCCGTGACTATGAATCCGCGCTACGTTCGCGCCTGGACAAATCTTGCGGCAACGCTTGCCAGTGAATCTCGCTTTGCCCAGGCCCGCGCTGCCATCGACAACGCGCTCAAAATCGATCCAGGCGATGTCGATGCATTGCATCTGCGTGCGATGCTGAGTGAAGCGGGCAACAGTAGCCAACCTGTCTCCGCGGCGCCGGACGCAG
>JAJXXG010001152.1 GCA_021781255.1 Acidobacteriota bacterium | reverse complement strand
GGCCGCGTTCGTAATGCGGTGCGTCCTTCAGCAGAGCCTGCACCGCTTCTTCCATCTCATGCCGAGCCGGTGGATCCGGTACCACGGCATCCACCAGGCCGTCCAGTGGCATCAGCTGGTCTGTATGTTGCAGGTCATAGCGCTCGCCGAAACTCACGGGTTCAATCACTGACGTGAATACTTTGAACTCAATCGCATTACGTCTGCCGGCCAGTTGCCGCTGCATCCGCTCAGGGCCGGAAATCTGTTCTATACCCAGCGCATCCAACCGCAGGTTCTCCACTCGCAGCCTTCGATACATGTCCGGCACATCCCGCACTGTCGCCGGTGACCAGAACCGTTCCGCAATCGCCGCCGTTCGCGGCCAGATGCGCGAATCAATCGTCTCCGGCGAAATCTGTTCTCCCCACATACACGCTTCGCCGCCCAGTATCAACTTCTGTTGTGCCGGCGTCAGCTTTGTATCCGCGGGAACCGGATCGGCCAGATAATGCCATGCCGCAGTGTGCATCGCATCCAGATAGTAAGGCGCAGATAGAATTCCCTGGTAACCATCCGTCGCTCCTTTTGCCAGCGATGCCACGCCGCGCCATGACTGTACCACGACATCCTTTGGCAGCCCGGGGGTCATAATCTCGTCCCAGCCCACCATGTGCTTGTGATACTTCTTCAGGATTTTTAGTAGTCGCTGGTTGAAATACACCTGCAATCCCGCAGTGCCCTTAATCCCATGCGCACGCATGAACTGCCTGATCCGCGGATTGGCCCGCCACTGCTTCCCGTTGTTTTCGTCTCCGCCAATGTGCATGTAGGCGTCAGGAAATAGCCCAGTCATCTCTCCCAAAAACTCATCCAGAAACTTGTACGTGCTCTCCAGCGTCGGATCCATCACTGCATCGTGAACGCCGAAAGTTCGCTGAATGTGGTAGGGCCCCGGCCCGCTCGCAAGCTCCGGATAACCCACAAACCAGCTCGTCGAATGCCCCGGCATATCGAACTCCGGCACCACGCGAATCCCACGTGCATGCGCGTATGCCACAATTTCGCGAATCTGATCCTGCGTGTAGTAAAGCCCGTCCGAGCCCATCTCCTGCAACTTCGGAAACCGCTTGCTCTCCACGCGAAAACCCTGATCCTCGCTCAAATGCAGGTGCAGCACATTCAGCTTCACCGCTTCCATTGCATCCAGCGTGCGCAGCAGCACTGGCACGGGCTCGAAGTGCCGCCCGCAATCAATCATCAACCCACGCCACGGGAATCGTGGTGCGTCAGCAATGGTCACGTCCGGCCAATAGTATCCGTCTGGTCCGCGCTGCACCAGTTGCAAAAGAGTTTGCAGGCCATGCAATGCCCCCAGATCGTTTGCAGCAGTCAGCATCACTGATCCTGGCTGCACCACCAACTGATAGGATTCATCCTCACCAAGAGTCTGTACCGCCTCGGCCGGATGCGCCACATTGATCTCCACCAGCGCCTGGCCCCGTCCTGTGGATACTTGCCTCGCTAATTCCACGCCCGTCATCGCTTCCAGCCGCGTAATCGCGCGCAAGGTGGCATCTTGCAGCATCTTGTCGCTGGTCGCTGTCAACCCAAAGGTTGTTGTGGGGGTAATCACAAACGTTCCCGGCTGAACCGTGAGAGATGCCGGCTCGGGCATGAGCGTGTTGCGGAACTCTACTGCTCCACCATTTACCGTCTGCGCTGAAGCTGCCGCGCACATCATCGCTACACACAGATATCCAAACAGATAAACACGCATCCGCTCCCGGACCATGCCAACCCCTTCACTTTTGGAAATTCGAGTCCAGGTAGAGGACAAAAATGCCAGCCTTCGCTCGTCGCACCCCATTCTAATCAGGCTGGCCCTCAGTTCGCTCTCAATCCCTCAGCAACCGCTCATACTCCTCAATCTGATTGAGCGTCTCGCTGTGCATCGCATTGCCCTTCCGCCACGCGCGATACCAGCGCACCGTCCACTCCAGCGCTGACCCTATCCTCAGCCTCGGCCGCCAGCCCAACTCTGCATGCGCCTTGCTCGCATCCAGCTTGAGCAAATGCGCCTCGTGCACTCCCGGCTCTTCATCGCGCGTCCATTTCGCGCTATCACCCCACAACTCTGCGACCCGGTCGGCGACTCGCTCCACTGTCCAGCTGTCATCCTCTGCCGGTCCAAAATTGTAAGGGCCTGCAAACGTCCTCTCGCCTGCCAGCAGCCGCTCCGCCAGCATCATGTAACCCTGCAACGGTTCCAGCACATGCTGCCAGGGCCGCACGGCGTGCGGCCTGCGAATCTTCACTGCTTCTCCCGCGCAAAATCCGCGCACCAAATCCGGAATCAGCCGGTCTTCTGACCAGTCTCCCCCGCCAATTACGTTGCCTGCACGCGCAGTGGCCAGCGCCACTCCCCCATTGCCCCCAGCTTCCGTATCAAAAAACGAGCTTCTGTATGCCGCCGCGACAATCTCCGCACAAGCCTTGCTCGACGAGTAGGGATCATGTCCGCCAAGCGAGTCATCTTCGCGATAAGGTCTCTCCCACTCGCGATTCTCATAGCACTTGTCCGTCGCTACGCACACCACCGCGCGGACGCTCCGGCAGTTCCGCACAGACTCCAGAACATGCGCTGTCCCCATCACGTTTGTTGCGTAAGTCCCCAGCGGATCCGCATAGCTACGCCGCACCAGCGGTTGCGCCGCCATGTGAAAGACCACCTCCGGCGCAAACTCGCACATTTGCTCCTGCACCAGCGCAAAGTCGCGAATATCCCCGCGCACGTCCTCCACCGCGCCGCCCACATCTGCTGCGGTAAACAGGTTCGGATCCGCTTCCGGCGCCAACGCATAGCCACGCACCAACGCACCCTTTTTCGCCAGCCACAAGGCCAGCCACCCACCCTTGAACCCTGTATGACCGGTCAGGAAAACCTTGCGGCCCTTCCACGGATTTACCACGTCTTCCATGGGGCCCTCCCGCTGGCCCACAGCTCTTCCAGCCTTTGCTTGTCACGCAACGTATCCATTGGCTGCCAGTAGCCTGCATGCTGGAAAGCCTGCACCTCACCCTTCGCCGTCAGGCTTTGCAGTGGTCCGCGCTCAAACATCGCTTCCTCGCCAGAAATCTCACTCAGCACCTTCGGGCTCAGCACAAAGAACCCTCCGTTGATCCATCCACCTTCGCCTTCCGGCTTTTCCTGGAATGAGCTCACAGTCGTACCATCCATTTCCAATCCGCCAAAACGCGCCAGCGGCCGCACCGCCGTCACCGTCGCCAGCTTGCCATGCTTGCGATGAAAAGCAATCAGCGCAGTAATGTCCACGTCGCTCACGCCGTCCCCATAGGTCATGCAGAATGCGTCCTCGCCCTCCAGATAACGTGCAACATTCCGCATCCGGCCGCCAGTGCCCGCGTTCTCGCCCGTATCCACCAGCGTCACTTTCCACGGCTCTGCCACGCTTTGGTGCACTTCCATTCGGTTCTCCTTCAGATCGAAGGTTACGTCCGACATGTGCAGAAAATAGTTTGCGAAATACTCCTTGATCAGATACCCCTTGTAGCCGCAGCAAATCACAAATTCATGCACGCCGTGATGCGAATACATCTTCAGGATGTGCCACAGGATCGGCCGCCCGCCAATCTCCACCATCGGCTTCGGCCGCATGCTAGTCTCCTCGCTCAGCCGCGTTCCCAGTCCACCCGCCAAAATCACTGCTTTCATCGCGTTTCCACCGCCTTTGAACGTACCACCCTGCCCGCCGCGCACCGCGTCCGCTTTGCAAAGGGGGTCATTCCTTGGTAACACACTTCGCGGCCTCTTCCCTGCTCCGCTGCATCGCCGATTCTGTATTCTTAAGCGATAGGCGAGCCGATGACCACCCCAGCCGAACGCTTGAGGCAGCAGATTCTCGACCTCACAGCCGAGTACTTTCGCGAGGCATTTCCTGAAACGGCCTTCGTGCCAGGCCAGTCGCGCGTCCCCGTCTCCGGCAAGGTCATCCGCGCGCAGGACGTGGCCTCCGTCGTCGACTCCGCCCTC
>JAJXXG010001262.1 GCA_021781255.1 Acidobacteriota bacterium | reverse complement strand
GATTGAGACGTGGGCGGTGCGGTAAAGCGGCAGACGGCGCTGGTAGCGGGCGGCAAGATTGGCCTGATCGGCGAGGACGGGGCGGATTTGCTCACTGCCGCAGCAGCGGGCGAGGGTGGTGGCCAGCTCGACCTCGAGATGGATGAGGATGGTTCCGGGCGCGGCGAGGAGCAGGTCGCGGGTTTCATCGCGCTCGATGGCTCCGCCGCCCAAGGCCAGCACGAGGGAATCGGCGGCGGCGAGGCGGGCGATGGTCGAGTGCTCGCGATCGCGAAAAGCGGCCTCGCCGAGCTGGGCGAAGATCTGCGCGATGGTCATGGCGGTTTCGGCCTCGATCACGTCATCCACGTCAAGGAAGCGCCAGCCGAGGCGCTGGGCGACCAGCAGGCCGACAGTGGATTTACCGGAGCCCATGAAGCCGGTGAGAACGATGCGGCGCGTCGGTACGGCAGAAGAGGAAGCGTGAGTGGGCTGGGGATTCAAGCGGACCTTCCTGCTGAGTTTAGGTGGCGCCTCGTCAAGTATAAGGAATCGCCGCGGTGGTCAGCGGCTAGCCGAGGACCATGACGACGGCGCCGGCAGTGATGAGCAGGCCGCCGGCGACAACGGGCACGGTCAGCTTTTCACCCAGCAGCAGCCAGGCAAAGACCATGACGAGCGGCACGCTGAGTTTGTCGAGCGGCGCCACGCGCGAGGCTGGGCCAAGCTGCAGGGCGCGAAAGTAGCAGAGCCAGGAGAGCCCCGTGGCCAGACCGGAGAGGGTGAGGAAAAGGACGGCCCGGCGGTCGAGAAGGCGAATCTCGCCGTGTTTGCCGAGGCCGATGGCGATGGCCCAGGCAAAGACAAGGACTACCGTGGTGCGGATTGCGGTGGCGAGGTTTGAGTCCACATGGGCTACGCCAACCTTGGCCAGCAGGGCGGTGGCGGCGGCAAATACGGCGGAGAGCAGAGCCCATCCAATCCATGTCATACAAAATATGGTACGCGGGCTGACCATTGCCGGGGGCGATTTTGCGGGCATTAGACTTGAAACATGAAGACAGGCCGCGCCAGCAGGACAGCTCTTCGCGTCGCCATTCGCCGCGCCGCACATCAGCTGATCGACTGGCCGCTGGTTCTGGACGACCCCATTTCAGTGCCTCTGCTGGGCTCCGGATTCGAGCGCGATATGGAGCGCGCTATGCACCCGGTGGCGCGCGATTTTCGCCTGTTCATGGCGGCGCGCAGCCGCTATGCGGAAGACCGGCTGGCGGCCGCGGCTGCCTCGGGAGTGGCGCAGTATGTAGTTCTCGGCGCGGGCCTCGACACCTTTGCGTATCGCAATCCCTTTCCAGCGCTCCGGGTCTTCGAGGTGGACTTTCCGGCCACGCAGCAGTGGAAGCGGGCGATGCTTGCAGAGGCAGGCATTGCACTGCCCGGCAATCTTAGATTTGTCCCGCTGGATTTTGAGCACAAGGCGCTGGCAGACGGACTTGCCGAGGCAGGATTCGACGCCACGTCTCCTGTATTTTTTGGCTGGCTCGGGGTCGTGCCCTATCTCACGCTCGATGCATTTCGCTCGACTCTCGCGACCATTGGACAAATGCCTGCCGGGACCGCGGTGAGCTTCGACTACGTGTTCTCGCCCGATACGCTCGGCCCCAAGCGCCGCCTGGTTTTCGACTCGCTGGCCAAGCGGGTGGAAGCGGCTGGGGAACCGTTGCGCCTCTTTTTCGCGCAGGAAGAGTTGGAAGAGGAACTGCGCTGCGCCGGATTCAAGCGCACAGAGCAGGTGGATCATGATCGGCTCAACGAGCTCTACTTCAAAGGCCGCAAAGACGGCCTTAAGCTCTCTCCGGTGCGCGTCGGCATGTTGACGACTGCCTGGGTTTGAGCGCCGTGCAGGCTGCGGTCGCGCGCTAAGATGAAGTCATGCGTCAGTTCGCTCTGGCATCGTTTACGGCCGCCTTGCTCGGGCTCTGCGGCTGCGGGTATCACGGCCTGGGCGCAGCGGCACACCTGCCGCAGGATGCGCGCACGCTGGCGGTGCCGGTGTTTGCCACGCGCTCAGTGACCTATCACACGGAAGTCGCGATGACCAACGCGGTGATCCGGGAGTTTGCCACGCGCTCAGGGATGCGGGTGGTGCCGGATGCGGATGGCAATCCCGATGCGGTACTGCACGGGACGATTCTGCAGGAGGCGGTGGCTCCGCTTACCTTCAACACGGCGACCCAGCAGTCTTCGAGTTATCTGATGACGGTGGTCGCCTCGGTGCAACTGACAGGCCGTGACGGCAAGGTCCTTTTCGAAAACAAGAATTATGTCTTCCGGGAGCAGTACCAGTCGACGACGGACTTGCCGACGTTTCTGGATGAGAGTCCGGCGGCAGTGGAGCGGCTATCGCGGGACTTTGCGCGGGCACTGGTGGCGGATGTGCTGGAAGGTCTTTGAGGAGCGTTTACGGCGCGAAGGCTCGAGACTTCGCGCCGCACGAGCAATTGGGGGGAGGGGAATGCCTGCTTGCCGTCTCAAGCTGGAACCAGTGTAGGCAGGGAGTTGCTGCGGAGCAATGGAAGCGGCGTGCTGCAAGGGTTCTGCGGGCCTTAGGCGGGTTACGAAAGTCGGCTGTTGAGCGCGCGTAACTTACATTACTAACGGATTGGTTAACACGTTGCGCGGGGGTACGGAAGCGCATTCCGAGCCCGAAGTTGCCTATGTTGACAACCGGGAAGACAGCGCACTGGCATTGGATCGGTGTGGCGGATATTCTGGAGCTGCATGCAAGAGCAGATGGAACAACAGGGCGGATCCTTGTGAGCGGCGCGCGTTGGGGCGCGGGTTTCACGGCCGTAGGCCGCTTTGTGGCGGAGGTGGAAGCCGCTGCGGCGGGCAAAGCGCCTCTGAAGCCGGGCTATGTGCTGGCGGGCGATGAGATTTTTCTGCTGGATCGCTGCCGGGCCGCGGTGCTCAAGGGGTTTGTACCGCCGGAATTGCGGGACTTTTGCCTGTCTGACATGGATCTGGGAAGCACTTCCATTTTTGAAGTGCTGGATCGCGCGCAGACGCCTTCTCTGATGGCGCCGTTTCAGGTGATTTTTGTGCGCAATGTCAAGCAGCTTTACACCCGCGGAGCGAAGAAGGACGAGTTTGCCGCGCTGGACCGCTACTTCCGCTCGCCGAACCCGCAGGCAGTTCTTTTATTTGTCGCCGACTTTATCCGCATCTCCTCTGACACGCGGCGCATGGAGATGGAAGACAGGAACCGGTTTGAGCGACTGACGGAGACGCTGGGCGCGCACTGCGGCATGGTGGAACTGGCGCGGGTCAACGAGGACGATGCGATGCGCTGGGCCACGACAACGGCGCAGGAGACGGGCAACCGCATGGACGGAGATGCAGCGCGCGAGCTGGTGGACGCGCTGGGCGCGGACATGATGCTGATTGCGTCTGAGCTGGAGAAGCTGCTGCTCTACACCGATGGGCGCGGGCGGATTACGCTGGGCGATGTGGAGACGATGGTGCTGGCGGCCAAACAGCGCTCGCTATATGAGCTGACGGATGCGATCAGCCAGCACAACCGGGCGCGTGCGCTGGCGATTCTGCACGGGCTCTTGAACAGCTCGGATGCGGGCGAGGATGCGGCGATCGGCCACCTCTATATGCTGGCGCGGACCTATCGTCAGATGCTGGTGATTCTGGAAAAGAATGTGCGGGACTCGCGGGCGATCTGGCAGGCGCTTTGGCAGGGCTTCAGGATGCCGCCGTTTGCGGCCGACGATCTGATTCGCCAGGCTCGACGGTACAAGGGTCGGCGGGAACTGACGCGGGCACTGCGGCTGATTGCGCGCGCGGACCTTGAACTGCGCTCGTCACCGCCGGACAAGCGGTTGGTTCTGGAGCGGCTGGTGTACGACCTGGCCGCGGAGCCCAAGGCGGCGCAACCAGGTTGGGCTTCAGGGCAGTTGTCGTTCGAGGGGTAAGCGGCTACCTGAGGCCGCGGGCCCGCATGGCGGGCGTATACGCCCGGTCTTCCAGCAGGATGTGCTGGGTGAGCCAATCGCGCAGGAAGTGCATCAGGTGCAGGTTCAGCGTGGCCTCGCCCCGCTCAAAACGAGTCACATAGCCCTCGACTTGTTGCGCCAGGTCGCGGTGACGGACCTTGTGCTCGGCGAAACCGTTATAGTTTGCAGCAGCCATCATGGCTTCTTCGGCGGAGAAGTGGTCAAGTGTGTAATGGAGCAGGTTTTGCAGAATGGAGCCGGTAAGGGTGCTGGCCTTGCCTGCGAGCATGGCGTCATGCAGTTCGTTGAGTGTGTCAGCAGGGACTTTGTGCTGCGTGTCGATGGTTTTTATGCCTACAGATAACGTGTCATTCCAGTGGATCAGTGGCACATGTTCTCCCCTGCCGCGATGGCGGTGATTGAGTTATCGGGGGGGCCTCAACAACTTGAGCGGATGCACTGCCCGATTCTCGTATTGCGGCCTGCGCCGGGCTTACTCCAGAATGACGGCGGGCTGAGGCTCATGGCCGCGGGTGGTGAGGACGATGGCCGCGCCGAGAATGAGCGTGCCGCCGGCCCATGCATGAGGGCCCAGATGCTCGCCGAGTAGCTTGACGCCGAGGTAGGAGCCGAGAGCGGGCTCGATGTTGAGGAAGACGCCGGCGCGCGATGCGGGCACGTGATGGATACCCCAGTTCCAGAGCAGGGTGGTGGTGGCGGTGCAGGCGAGGCCGCTGATGGCGAGGGCTGTCCAGGCGACTGCACTGACGTGCGCGAAGGGCGGCAGCTGGTGCTTATGCGTGAGCCAGGGGTTGAGCAGACATGGTCCGACAATCCACACGGCGAGCATGACGGTGCCGGAGAGGATGGTGTATGCGGTGACGACCGGCGGACTGTGGGTCTCCATGAGCTTTTTGCTCAGCAGGATCCACGCCAGCGCGGTGCAAAGGGACACGACCACCAGCAGATCGCCTTCCAACGATGGCTGACCGTGCGCGGCGGGTCCGCGATGGCCGCCGAGCACGATGAGTGCTGCGCCGATGGTGGAGGCGACGAGGGCCATCCAGCCGATGGCATCGAGCCGCTCACCGGCGAAAAGGGCCGCTGCGACGCCGAGCAGCACTGGCATGGAGCCGACCATGAGCGAAGCATGGCTGACGGTGGTGAGAGCCAGTCCATGAAATTGGATGAGGAACTGGATGGGGATACCAAAGAAGGCCGAGATGAGCAGCAAGCGTGTCTCGGGCCAGGTGAGGCGCACGCGATGCAGCAGGGCGACAGGCATCATGCCGAGGCAGGCGAAGAGAAAGCGGTAGAGGACCATGGATTCGACGCTCATCTCATTGAGCGCGAGGCGACCGAAGTAAAAGCCGGTGCCCCAGAGGCAGCCGGCCAATGCGCAGGCTCCATAGCCGAGAAAGCGGATGCGCGGACTGGATGAAAGAGGAGATTGCATTGCTTTCTTTACTTTCGCATAGAGAAGGGGATAGGGCCGTCACTGCCCAAGGTGACCCCGTATCGGCGAGAATAGCAATCGATGGCAAAGTGGCTCGTTGAAGGGGATGACCGGTTGCGCGCGGGCCTGGTGCTGGCGGTGGTAGCGGGGCTGTTGTGCGGGCCCGCAATGGCGGCAAGCGCTGCGGGGCTGGGCGGCTTGCTGAAGAAGAAGCAGACGCAGGAAGCGCCGCCGGAGAAGCGGCCCTGGATGGTGGCTACACAGCCGCCGGCGATGACGGTGCCGGTGGAGCCGCTGGGATTTTATGCGCCGGGGTCCTACTACCAGGGACAGCGGCAGAGCCTGGTCTCGCTGGATTTTCTGGATGAGAACCGGCTGCTGTTTACGTTTCGCGCGCCGGGCCTGATTCACCGGACGGGCGATCCGGGGGAGGAAGAGCGACAGATTCGCGCGGTGGTGATCGATCTGCCCACGGGCGTGGTGGAGCATGAAGCGGTGTGGACGCTGCACGACCATGCGCGCTACCTGTGGATGCTGAAGGACGGTCATTTTCTGCTGCGCGACCTGAATGATCTGAAGCAGGGCGATGCCTCTCTGGAGTTGAAGCCTCTGCTGCATTTTCCGGGCCCGCTGCTCTGGCTGGAGATGGATCCGGAGCAGCAATACCTCGTGACGGACTCGCTTGAGCCGATTCAGACGCCGGAAAAGACGGAGAGCCTGGTGAAGCAGCCCGAGGCGGCGTATTCACCGCCGGCAGCCGGGCAGCCGGAGGTGGTGCTGCGCATTCTGCGGAGAGCTTCGGGGCAGGTGCTGCTTGTGAGCCGCGTCCACAATACGGTGTATCTGCCCATCAATTCGGCGGGCTACCTGGAGACACAGGCGAAGAGCGACCGGCAGTGGCGTTTGAATTTGAGCAGCTTCACAGGGGGCACGCGGTCTTTAGCTACAGTGGATTCGACCTGCGACCCTCGGGTTGACTTCATCACCGACAGCGAGCTGCTGGTGAATGCCTGCAACCCGGATGGTTCACGGCGGCTTGTGGCATGGTCGTCCGACGGGAGGCGGCTGTGGGAGGCCCCGACGCTGGTGAACGAGGTGTGGCCTCTGCTGGTGATGTCCCCGGCGGGTTCCTGGATGGCGCGCGAGACGCTGTTTGTGACGCATCCGATTGACGCATATTCGCCGTTGAGTTTTGACGATGTCCTGGGACAGGTGGTGGACGTGTACGACGCGGCGACGGGCAAGGTGGCGTTGCGGGCGCCGGCGAGTCCGGTGCTGGATGGCGGGGGCAATGCGGCCTTTTCGCCATCGGGGAAACGGTTGGCTGTGGTGAATGCGGGGTCGATCGAGGTCTATGACCTGACCAGGGCCACGACGCCGGGCGCGACGGGCCGGGCACACTGAGTGGGTCAAATTTGGGGCATGTCTTTTTAGCTCCACGTGTACACTGTTGGGTGGAGGATTCGTTCGTGGCCACGGCAGTTGTCCATTACCTGGCATCGGCGATCACGGACCGAGGGCGCAAGCGGCCTTCCAACGAAGATGCCTTTGGCTACTCGGTGGAGGATGGCGTGTATGTGGTCTGCGACGGAATGGGCGGGGCAGCAGCCGGTGAAATTGCCAGTTCACTGGCCGTGGACGAAGTGCTGAGGCTGCTCGAGGGGAATGGGCAAAGCGAGCACGGCGGAACCTTGCCTGATGGACTGGCGCAAGCTGTAGCCGCAGCCAATGAAGCTATTTTCGCCCGCAGCCAGCGCAATCCCAGGCTGAGCGGGATGGGGACGACCCTGGTGGCTCTGGCTGTGCAGGAGAGCCATGCCTGGGTTCTCAACGTCGGCGACAGCCGAGGCTACCTGCTTCGCCACGGACAATTGGAGCAAATTACGGCGGACCACTCGCTGGTTGAGGAGCAGGTGCGCAACGGGCGCATGACGCGCGGGGAGGCACAAAGATCCCCTCTAAAGAACGTGATTACGCGGGCGCTTGGAACGCAATGCCGGGTGACGCCGGATGTGTTCGCACTGAAGACCGAGCCTGGTGACCTTTTTCTGTTGTGCTCGGATGGGTTGACGCGCGAACTGCCGGACGAGACGATTGCGGCCATTCTGCGAGAGGACCGGAGCCTGGCCGAGCACTGCACCTGCCTGGTGGATGCAGCGAAGAAAGCCGGCGGGCAGGACAACATCACCTGCATGCTGGTGCGCGCCGAGGCTTGAACTTCGCCGTCTTCCGACGGCGTTGCATACACTCTTTCCAATTCAAACAACGTTACAAGCGCCTCTAATGGAACATGGCGCCGATGTTGGCGTGAATCGCGGGGCTTTTCGCCGTGCCTGTGATGGTGAGTGGGATGCCGTTGCTGGTGTTCTTCTGAAAGCGACTGCCCAGAAATCCACCGAGCACGTTGATTGCCTGATTGGCGACTGCGCCGGCTGTGTTGGATGAGGTGATCTTGGCCTGCATCTGGAAGTTGAGCGCCCCAGTGGACGTAACCGTTCCATTCCCGCTTGCCGAGCCGATCTGCGGCAGATTTCCATAGATGTTGGTGAACGAAGTCAGGTCCGGAGTGGAGTTGACGCTGGTGCGAATGACTTGAATCTGCGTGCCGCCATTGGTTTTGCCGAAGAGATTGAGGCCCTGCAGGCGGGAGCCGAGATCAAAACCGGCGAGGAGTGTGTTGTCGATCTCGACCGGGCCGGTGATGCTGGTGGCCGTAGCGGGGCCTGTGATGGCGACGTTGGTGGTGAGCGTGCCGCCACGCAATTGCGATCCCGAGGGCAACTGGATGCCGAAGGCGGGTAGCAGCTCTTCGAGTTGATCGATCGGGAGATTCGGTGCGTTGAGATGAAGATCCAGTATCACGGCCTTGGGGGTGAGATGGAAATTGCCGGCCACATGCACCACGACATTGCCCGTATGGATAGCGATGTCGGAGATTTTTCCTGAACGAGCATCCAGATCGTCGCTGGCCGCGAAGTCGACCTGTACGGGATGCGGCGCGGGTGAGCCGGTGCGGGCCAGTTGCAGGCGCGAGGCGATGACTTTGCCGCTGGTGGCGAGGTTATCGCCATCCGAGCTGCACTGGGCATCGGCGTCGGCGAGCATGGAGATGCCATTGCTGGGATCGATGGCGCCTGCTGCGACGGGGTCGAGGTTCTTGATGTGTAACGTGGCATGAAAGGGTGTGTCGGCGGCATCCTTTTGCGCGAGCGGTCCTGCCTCTCCGGTCAGGGTGAGCGACCCGGAGCCGGGCAGAGCCGCCGCAAGATCGAATGGAAATGAGCGGACGAAGGAAAACTGCTTGACGGTCAGGTTGAGTTTGGAGTAGACGAAGGGCTTGGTAATGGCAGGCAAAGAGGAGATGGTTGCGGTTCCGTTCTTGACCTGCAGCTCGCCCACGGTCAGGTCAGGCAGGACGGTCGGCTGTTGCGGGGTCGCGGGCTGGGCAGTTGAGCCGATGCTGGAGAAGTTCCACTTGCCGTCTGCTGCGTGAATCAACTGAATGTTGGGCGAGTCGACGGTGAATCGGGTGACCTGCACTTGGCGATGCAGCAGCAGCGGCACGATTTGGACACCGATGTAGAGTTGGTGGGCCTGGAGAAAGGGAGCGGAGCTGAAAGCCGGATCGTCTCCGACGGTGATGTCATTGGCGACGAGGCTGCCGGAAAGCAGGGAGAAGTCGAGGTGGCCCAGGGAAATTTTGCGTCCTATGGCAGAGGAGAGCTTGGTTTCCAGCGTGGGGCGAAAGGAGTCGGCATTGACGAAGAATGGAACGAGAGCCACGGCCGCAACGAGCACGACCAGCACGACAACGATCTTGATCCAGTGCTTCCGCATAGACGTTTCCTCCTGTGCACACGTGCAGGAGAAATTGTATCTCGCCCGCGTCGTTGATAGGGAGGCGAGAGGTGGGGCGGCGATTTTATGGGTTTCTATTGATGGACTGGGCCCACGCCATCGCTTCAAGGCTGGCCTGGGCGACGAATTCTTCGTCGAGCCTGAGGTACTCGCACAGGCGGACCGTTGCGCCCCAGGCACCGGCTTCGACGGCGAGGATGAGGTCGTAAATGGGTGCGAGCGGGCCCTGATGTTCGAGCAAGGCGGTGTTGATATTGGGATTGAGGTGGAGGCCGTCAAGGACTAATCCCATCGGCATTTCCAGAACCGCATCCATAAGCGAGAGGATACCGAGGAGGAAGAGATCGGTGTCGCTCACGCGGAGTTGTTTGCCGACCAGCTCAGCAAACTGTGCGCGAATGAGAGCGGAGAGCACGAGGTCGGAAGGCCGGTTCTGGGCAACGTCAAGGAGAATGGCGAGCCTGCACCAGCGGCGGAACTCGTTTTCGCCGAGGATGGTGAGTGCCTGGCGAACGGAACGGATCTCATGGCTGAGGCCGAAGGCGGCGGAGTTGAGATAGCGCAGCAGGCGGTAATAGAGAGCGGCGTCGCGCCGGATGACGTTTTCAATTTCCTGCCAGTCAAGCTCGGCTTTGGTGATGGTCTGTAATAGCTGCATGCCGATGATGCGGTTTGAGGCGACAGGGTGGGTATGGAGGATTTCGGGTTTGCGGAAAAAGTATCCCTGGAAGTACTGGAAGCCGGCGGCGCGAGCAGACTGGAAGTCATCCCATGATTCGACTTTGTCGGCGAGCAGACGGGAGCGTCTCCCGCGGTGGAGTGCGGCGATGGCTTGGAGATGCGGCGAAGCGACGTGATGCACGTTGACCTTGAAGAAATCGCAGAGCCCGAAGAGCGGTTCGCGGGGATCGCCCGAGGTGACATTCTCAAGAGCAATGCGATACCCCGCCTGCTTGAGCTGCAGGCAGGCATCCACGACCTCGGGGGAGGGAACGATGTTGAGTGGAATCTCAGCTACGGCGCGCTCTGCGGGCAACAGAGTGATGTGTTTGTCGAGCAGGGCCTGACGAGAGCAACTGATAAAAGCAAGGCGCTGGTCGCAAAGGGTATTCAAGCCGACCAGGCTAGAGAGGTCGATGAGGGCGCTGATCTGCGCCTGGGGCGAGTCCTGGTCGGGGCCGGGCTTTCCGTCCTGCCGGAAAAGCAATTTGTAGCCGATCACCTTCTGATTGGCGGTGAGGATCGGTTGCCGCGCAGCATAATGCACCGCTCCTTCGGCACATTGGGTTGATGGATTTGCCTTCACGTCTTCTCCCTCTGCAAATCTATGGCGATCTGCGTCAGCCTCTGGCCAACGGCCCCGCGGCTGAAACATGCGCAAGAGCGTCGGTCCGGAGTGTCCGCTACCACCTTCCCGGGTGAAAAGCGCGTTCGCGCTTACGGGCTGACCTGTTTATCGGAAGCGAACGGGATTCCATGAAGTGGAAGGGGAGCCGATCCGCATGGAAGCCCGGATGGCGGGATAGGGCGTGATGGATTGGACTGCCGGCATCGAAGTGATCCGGGATGGCGAAGGATGGGCCATTACCGCAGTGCTTGCGGCAGGTTACCGCCGGGAACAGATTCGCGCAACCTCCCACAAAAGGGGTACATGAAGCGGGGTAAGATGTGGATGCTTTCTCAGGGTAACGGTGATTTAATGAGAAGGGTATTTCCGGCTTAACAGCGGAAGGTACGATTGTTCATGGCGCGAGGGGCGTGCACATGGGCAGTTGCCGCTACCGGATCATGCCAGGGGTAGCAGGATTTAGAGCGAAATAGAAGCAGGTTGGAACGGGCTTTGCGGGGCGTTTGATGCGAATGGACCTGTAAGAGCGAATCAAGCTAGCTAAAGGAATAGATTGCCAGGATTCACAATTCCTACAAGCAGGTGGGAGCGTTGCACGGCTCCATGCACTCACACTGAAATCAGCTTTAACCAAAATTGATACAAGGACGGCTAAAACGATGATATTCCAATGTGTTGACCGGAACCGGCTGCGGATCCTCACGGCAGTTACAGCCATTGCAGCGTGCATTTCGATGGCAGGGAGCGCGGCAAATGCGCAGGCGGTTGCGGCACGGATTGGGGCAGAGGTCAGCAGTTCTGAAATGGCTGTCCTCCCAGGCTCGCAGCCTCCCATGGCGCGGGCCGAGTTTGACGCCGGCAGGATGCCGGCCAATACGCCGCTCATTGGAATGACCCTTTGGTTCAATCGTTCCGCCGCGCAGCAGTCTGACCTGAATGCCCTGCTTGCCGCGCAGCAGAATCCGGGGTCTCCTCTCTATCACCAGTGGCTGAGCCCGGAGCAGTTTGGGGCGCGTTTTGGGATGGCACAGGCCGACCTGGACAAGGTGGAACTGTGGCTGCAACAGCAGGGATTCAAGATTGAGTCGGTGAATCGGAGCCGGACGGGAATTCAGTTCTCAGGGACGGTGGGGCAGATTGAGTCTGCATTTCGCACAGAGATGCACTACTACAGCCAGAGCGGCAGGCAGGAGTTTGCGCCATCGACGGCGCTGTCGGTTCCTGCGGCGATTGCGCCCACAGTAGCTTCTGTGGGCAACCTCACGAGCTTCAGGCCGCAGTCCTCCCATATTTCTGCGAACCGCGCCGGTGTGAGTCCTGCGTTTACTTCGGGCAGCTCGGGGAATGTGTTTTTTGCTCCCGGTGATCTGCAGGTTGTGTATGACATGAAGACCCTGACGGGGGGCGGTTTTACCGGGACCGGGCAGTCGATCGCGGTGGTCGGGCAGTCATCCATCTCTCTGAGCGATATTGAGAACTTCCAGAAGGCCGCAGGGCTGACGGTGCAGGACCCGACTCTGGTGCTTGTGCCACTGTCCGGCACCCCCGCCGTTAGACAGGGTGACCAGGGCGAATCCGACCTGGATCTCGAATGGTCGGGCGGTATCGCCACAGGTGCAAACCTTCTGTTTGTTTACACCGGCAATTCATCGACCTACAACGTCTACAACTCGATTGAGTATGCAGTGGACGAAAAGCTGGCGCAGATTATCTCTGTGAGCTATGGCACATGTGAGACGGCATTCGGGAGTGCGGGGGTGACCTCGTTTGAGGGCGTCCTGCAGCAGGCGACGACGCAGGGACAGACGATCGTAGTTGCCTCCGGGGACCAGGGTTCGACCGAGTGCAACCTGCCGGGTCTCTATACAACTCTTTCGGCGGCGCAACAGCAGGCGTTGGCGGTGAACTATCCGGCGAGCAGTGCTTACGCCACAGGTGTGGGCGGGACCGAGATTAATCAGAGCAACGCGGCCTACTCGACGGCGGGCAGCGGCTACTGGAGCTCGGCGAGCGGGACGGACGTGATTACGTCGGCCCTGCAATATATTCCCGAGGTCTCCTGGAATGACGACACCACCACCGGTTGCATTGATCCCGTGACAAGTTTGCCGAGCGGCTGCCTTGCTGCCAGCGGAGGCGGTGCTAGCCAGTTCGTCGCAAAGCCCAGTTGGCAGGCCACTCTGACTCCAAACGATACAAAGCGCGATGTGCCGGATATTGCCTTGTACTCGTCGCCAGGCCACCCTGGCTATCTATTCTGCACCAGCGACACCAGCGACTGGCAGACTTCAGTCACCCCTGCCCAGCAGGGAAGTTGCAACAACGGATTTCGTGACGCGGCCACGGGGTATTTGACGGTCGCGGGTGGCACGAGTTTCGCTACGCCGATCTTTGCGGGGATGCTCGCCATCCTGAACCAGCACGCGGGTTATGACACCGGCCAGGGCAACATCAACGGAACCCTTTACACCCTTGCGACGAGCAGCGGCGCCTACTCCGCAGCGAAAGGATTCCACGACATTACGACCGGCAGCAACGATTGCCTGGCAGACTCGACCTATTGTACCGGCGCAATCGGATTTACCGCGGGTACTGGTTATGATCAGGTGACTGGATTGGGCAGTATCGACCTTGGGCTCCTTGCGGGGAACTGGACAGCAAGCAACAGCACGCTGGTTGGCACGGTGACGGCCCTGAATGCGACCGTGAACAATCCCAACGTAGGGGCAAACGATGTTGTGACGATCAAGGTGACGCCGGATAGCGGTACGGCGACTCCGGCCGGTAGCGTGACGTTGAACATCGACGGCGGAACCTCATTCGGTGGATCGACCGTGACGGGTCTGACGCTTGGCACGGGCGGAACGGTGCAATATACGGCGAACTTCACGACCAAGGGACCGCACCAGATTATTGCGGAATTTTCCGACAGCTCCAACACATTTGCTTCATCAACGGGTGTGATTGCATTGACCGTGACGGTGCTGCCGACAGTGGCGGTGACACCGGCATTGTCAAGTATTTCAGCGGGCCAGCCACTTTCCGTAACGGTGGCGGTGAGCGGCGGGACGGGGAATCCGACGCCGACGGGTACGGTGACGCTGACGAGCGGCAGCTACACGTCTGCGGCAACGGCACTGGCGAGCGGCAGTGCGACGATCAGTATTCCGGCGGGATCCCTGGCGGCGGGCAGCGATACGCTGACTGCGACCTATGCGCCGGACACGGCCGGTGCGGCGACCTACAGTGGGGCGACCGGTACGGCTGCGGTAGCGGTGACCGCCATCAAGCCAACCGTGACCGTGACACCGGCATCGTCAAGTATTTCAGCGAGCCAGCCTCTTTCCGTGACGGTGGCGGTGAGCGGCGGGACGGGAAATCCGACGCCGACGGGTACGGTGACGCTGACGAGCGGCAGCTACACGTCATCAGCAACGACGCTGGCGAACGGCAGTGCGACGATCAGTGTTCCGGCGGGTAAGCTCTCGGCAGGGAGCGATACTCTGACGGCAACCTACACGCCGGATACCGCAGGATCGGCCACCTATCTGAGTTCAACCGGGACCTCTTCCGTTTCCGTGGGCACGATGACGCCCACAGTGACAGTGAGTCCGTCGGCGAGCAGCATCACGGCAGCACAGCCACTTTCCGTCACTGTGGCGGTGAGCGGCGGGACGGGGAATCCGACGCCGACGGGTACGGTGACGCTGACGAGTGGCAGCTACACGTCATCAGCAACGACGCTGGCGAACGGCAGTGCGACGATCAGTGTCCCTGCGGGCAAACTGGCTGCGGGCAGCGACACGCTGACCGCGACGTACGCCCCAGACACGGCCGGTGCGGCGACCTACAGCGGGGCGACAGGTACGGCGGTGGTGACGGTGACCACCATCAAGCCGACGGTGACCGTGACGCCCGCATCGTCGAGTGTTTCGACAGGCCAGCCACTTTCCGTCACTGTGGCGGTGAGCGGAGGTACGGGAAATCCCACGCCGACGGGTACGGTGACGCTGACGAGCGGCAGCTACACCTCGGCGGCGACAGCTCTGGCGAGCGGCAGCGCGACGATCGTTGTTCCGGCCGGATCGCTTGCCGCGGGCAGCGACACGCTGACCGCAAATTATGCCCCGGACACGACTGGCGCAGCGACATATAGCGCGAGTACTGGAAGCGCGGCGGTGACGGTGACCACGATCAAGCCGACGGTGACCGTGACGCCGGCTTCTTCGAGCATTTCTACAGCGCAGGCTCTTTCCGTTACGGTGGCGGTGAATGGTGGGACGGGAAATCCGACGCCGACGGGTACGGTGACGCTGACGAGCGGCACCTACACCTCGGCGGCGACACCGCTGGCGAGCGGCAGTGCGACGATCAGTGTCCCGGCCGGGTCGCTTGCCGCGGGCAGCGACACGCTGACCGCAAACTATACGCCGGACACTGCGGGATCCAAGACGTACAGCGCGGCCACGGGAGCGGGTTCTGTGACTGTGGGGAATCCGGCGCTCATCAATCCAACGGTGACGGTGACGCCTGCTTCTTCAAGTGTTGCAACGGGCCAGGCGCTTTCCGTTTCGGTGGTGGTGAATGGCGGTACGGGAAATCCGACGCCGACGGGAGCTGTGACGCTGACGAGCGGTGCCTTCACGTCAACGGCAACGCCGCTGGCAGGCGGGAGCGCGACGATCAATATCCCGGCGGGATCGCTTACGGCGGGGAACGACACGCTGACCGCAAACTACACGCCGGACGCAACCTCAGCGTCGGTGTACAACGGTGCGTCGGGGGCGAGTTCGGTTACGGTGACAAGCTCGGGTTACTCGATAAGCGCGACGGCGGTGACCGTGTCTGCCGGAACTCCGGGCACATCCACGATCACAGTGAGCTCGACGAGCGGCTATGCGGGAACGGTTACGCTGTCCTGCAAGGTGACTTCGAGCCCGGCAAATGCCTCGAACCTGCCAACCTGTTTGGCGGGGCAGGCGGTGACATTGGGCGCGGGAACGACGAGTGGCACGTCGACAGTGACCGTGAATACTACGGCACCAACGACGGCACTTCTGTCGATGCCCGGCTCGAAGCGCAGTTTGCCGTGGGGCGGCGCCGGCGGCGGAGCGATGTTGGCGGCTCTGGTGTTGATGGGACTTCCGGCAAAGCGCAGGAAGTGGCTCTCGATGATGGTTGTGGTGCTTGCGATGGCCGCGCTGGGCGGGTTGGTGGCCTGCGGAGGAGGCAGCAGCAGCTCGACTACGGGGACTACGATTCCGGGCACGACACCAGGCGCTTATACGCTGACCGTTAGCGGCACCGGCAATGATTCAGCGAGCACCCAGGCTTCCACGACCTTCACTCTGACGGTGAATTAGCACAGGTCCGGCCGACTTGTATTTTTCAAGCCATTCGATGCAGTCTCTGCGTGATGCGGAGACTGCATCGGTCTGAGTTGATGCGTGGCAATTGCTTGCAATTGCAAGGGCCGTAGATCGCTGCCCAAAGAGACGTCACGCTTGAGGCGAAGATTTGCTCGGCACCGATTTGAGCGGTATCCCGATGCCGCGCGGTCGCTGTGAGATGTCAGCCCGCGTCTTCTATCGCAT
>JAJXXG010000936.1 GCA_021781255.1 Acidobacteriota bacterium | reverse complement strand
CGCCACCATGTCCTCTCTCGCTTGGGAAAGGGCAAGACTTGGTTGCAGCCCTTTGGGCCGAGCTTGCAAATCAGCCGCTCCCTGACAGTGAGCCGGTGACGGCCATGAGCAGAATCGCCTATTTTCCGCAGGCAGTATCCGGCTCAAGCGATGTCCCGGGCGCTTTGTTGGATACCTGCTATGTTGATCTTCCTCTCGGAGCGCCAGACTTGATGCAGGAACTCCTTCATCCCTGGCCGGAGCGAAGCATTGCCGGTCAGGTCGTGGATTTCGTCCGGCTAAAGCGGGGCCTGCGCCAAAGGCCGTCGATTTGCCTTTTCCGAGACGCGTTGTCTGCCGACTCAACGGAATGCGCGGGCGGAGACGGCCGGATTTTGGATGACCCAAGGGCGAATGCATTTTCTGTTCCCTGCCAGGATCACACTACTCGAATGGCGGGCGTTGCGCGGGAAAATTGACTCATACGATGCGGGGCACGATAACTTTGGTTATTCCAAGGCGAGGACGACAACGAAGTATGGTGCAACTTTCCCCGCAACCCGGAGTGGCCGGGCCGATTTTCCTGATTTCTGCGTCTGTCGTCGTCGGCAGACACCCGGTATGCGTCGCTCCCGCCTTCTTGAACTCAGAAAAATCAGCTCCCGTTGCCGCTGTCCGCTCAGTGTGAACAGACCCTGAAGTGTCATCATGCGCTATGGCGTTGCTTCGGTTACATTACTTTTTTGGGTGAATCGAGGGATGGTTAGTTTATCCTTGACCCGAACAACGCATTTGCAGATATCCGCATCGGTCAATAGAAAGGTGAGCAAATGCCCGATCCAATTCCAAGGCGTATTATTCAGACCGGAAAGACGGCGACACAATCAGTCCGGACAAGAAGTATGGTGTCAAACTTACGTCTGCTCAACCCAGATTTTGAATACCTATTCTTTGATGACCAGGCGGTTGACAGTTTCATAGCTCAGGAGTTTCCTCAATATAAAGCTGTATTTGAGTCATTTCGATTTCGCATTCAACGCTACGATTTTTTTCGTTATCTAGCGATCTACAAGCACGGTGGATTTTACTTTGACCTGGATGTTTTGCTGGCATCGGGTCTCTCAGGCCTGCTCTCGTCGGGCTGTGTGTTCCCCTTTGAAGGACTCACTTACAGCCATTTTCTTCGCACACGCTACAAGATGGATTGGGAAATTGGGAATTACGCGTTTGGAGCCGCGCCGGGGCATCCGTTTCTCAATGCAGTGATTGAAAACTGTGTTCGAGCACAGAAAGATCAAGCCTGGGTTGCTCCCATGATGCGACGCCTTCCCCTCTTTTCAAGGTCCGAGTTTTACGTCCTCTACACGACTGGACCAGGCTTGCTATCTCGCACTCTGGCTGAGAATCCTGCATTGGCCAGCTCGGTCATGGTGCTCTTTCCGGACGACGTGTGCAACACCGAGAACTGGAACTGCTTCGGCGATCTTGGGGTCCATCTTATGGATGCATCCTGGCGCATCAACATGGGGCGTGTGCGTAGAAAATTAGCATTGAGGCTCGAAGGATGGAAGCTTCGCCGTCTTCTAAAGCAGAATGCTGCATGGGGTAAGACGAGGCAGCATGCTTATCTCGGGACCATTGTAGAAGTCAAGGAAAAGCGAAATGCGCAAGACAATTGCCCCCAAAGCGAGGGCGAAGCGGCCGCGCTTTACAATCCAGAGTAATCCGCATCGGATCCGCTCACGCGCACGCTTTGGCAGTCACTTTTGTGTCTCTTCCCTAAGGTCCGACTGCCACTTTCAACCAATATGTCATGCTGTTGCATGACAGAGCAAAGTTCTGCATCGATGTGAAGGCTTTTGCGTGAGATTTGCCCGCTCCGCTATTTTGGACTAGCGTTGAACTACGGGAGGCACTTGTGGTGCAAGATGCACGAGACCTTCGAATGACTCGCTCCATATTTGACGCCGGACGAGAGATACTTGTAGCGTACCTTCGTCTGGCGAAGCGGGCTTGGCTGTACTTGCCTCCTTCCGTTCTGAGCTCTCAACCAGGAAAGTCCTTTGCCAGGCACTTAAACTTCCTCATTCGGCTCATTGTCGAGCGCCGTCAGTATTTCGCAACGTTTTTTCTGCGTAATAGATATGAATTAGAGACTTTACGCAGCATTGTGGAGCAGATGCCTCACGGCTCCCGTATTGACATCGCTGTTCTGGCATGCAGCAAGGGGGCTGAGGTCTACTCGATAGCATGGATGGTCCGCTCGGCGCGAGCCGACCTGGACTTACATCTGCATGCTGTTGACATATCCCGGAAATGATCGACTTCGCAGCGATCGGAGTTTATTCCATGAGCTATGCAGATGTGCCGGCTTCGCCGAATGAAGAAGTTGTCAGGGAACGCAGGGATATCGCTTGGAATACTGCGAGGGACCAGGAAGCTTGGATGTTTGAGCGGATGTCAGATCAAGAGATCGACGCTATGTTCGAGATCAGCGGGGACCAGGCGGTCATACGCCCCGGCTCAGGGAGTGACCTGGCTCTGCGGGGATGCGCGCGACGCGCAACTGCGCGAAGCAATCGGAATGCAGGATGTCGTTTTTTTCAATCGGTTTCTCTGTCACATGAATCCAGCCGTCGCCGGCTCATGCCTGTGCAACATTGGTGAGCTAGTGAAGCCGGGTGGTTATCTTTTCGTGTCGGGTGTCGATTTAGATGTGCGGGCAAAGGTCGGGCTGCGAAAAGCCTGGAAACCAGTCGAGCTCTTAATGCGGGAAACTCACGGCGGCGATCATTCACTCCGCGATGGCTGGCCCCTGGAGTATTGGGGCTTGGAACCATTCGATGATCATCGCGCGGACTGGAAAACTCGGTATGCTTCGATTTTCCAACTTGATATGCGGCCGTAGAATGTAACGTCCCGCGGGCAGAGAGCAGTTCGGAAGGTTGAGGCCATGAATGAAATTTATTGAAACTGGAATTGCAGGGGTTTGGCTGATAGAGCCAGAGTTCCGCGAAGATCATCGAGGTCGATTCTTTCGTGCCTGGTGCTCTCGTGAGTTCACTGATCATGGAATCAACTTCCTCCCTGTTCAGGCGAACATGGGATTTAGCGTGCACAAGGGCACACTGCGCGGAATGCATCTGCAGGTAAAACCTGCGCTCGAGGCTAAGTTAATTCGCTGTACAAGAGGGGCGATGTTCGATGTGGCGGTCGATCTTCGGTCTGATTCGCCGACGTGTCGCAAGTGGTTTGGAGCGGAGTTGAGCGCAGAGAATGGCCGTATGCTGTATTTGCCTGAGCTTTGTGCTCACGGGTATCAAACGTTGGAAGATCACACAGAAATGTTCTACCTTACCTCGCAGTTCTATGCGCCAGATGCTGTGAGAGGCGTGCGCTTTGACGATCCGATATTCGGGATTCCATGGCCATTGGAGCCCGTTGCAATTTCTGATCAGGACCTTGGCTGGCCGTTGGCGGCACCGAAGCCCGAGGCAGAGCGAACAAAGTATTCTTGATCTTGTAACAAGCAGAAGTAGCTCTAATTACGCGGTGTTCTAGGACTCATGCATTCGAGAACAAAGATGAACAGTGCGAGGCGGAGATGGTAATACAACCTCAGGAATCACGCGTACTGGTATTTTCACAAAGAAACAACGTAGGGATACTCCCATTTCGATGTGCTCACTTCGAATTTGAGGACATCGTTTCCGAAGTTGACGCTGTGGATATAATTGCTCCACAAGTCAATCCCTCGTCCCACCGCCACAGCATAGCCAAGCAGGTTGCGTATCATATCCCGCTTGTTCTGAATCCTGGCATCAAGCGAACTCGAATTGAAAAGACCTATGAACTATTTTTTATGATTTGCGGAAACCCTACGGATTTGCTTAGGTTAAGCGCACTGGGCAACTGGAGGGCAAGATGCAGAACGGCAGTCTGTGTGATTGACGAGTTGTGGGTCACGCAAATGGATGCCTATTCTAATTTTCTCCGCATGCTCAAGCAGTTTGATGTCGTGATGCTTTATTACAGCCAGAGTGTTGAGCAGCTGAACA
>JAJXXG010001193.1 GCA_021781255.1 Acidobacteriota bacterium | reverse complement strand
TCCGATCTGGCCGGGTTGTCAGGCGAGGCAATGACGTAAACGGCAGCGCCCTTGAGATTGGCGAGCGTGGGCTCGGCATCGAGTTCGCCGGTTACAGCGCCAAATTCGCGGAAGAGATGGCCGAAGAGCGAGTAGCCGGGCGCGTCCATGGTCGTCCATTTGTAGTGGAACTCCGCGGTGCGACCGAAGGCGTCAGTACGCTGCTGCGAGTTGAACCAGCCGTCGACGACCACCTTGTCGCCGCGGGCGAGCGTGGCCTGGGGAGCGTATTGCATCTCAGTGCTCGCCAGCAGGAAGGCGCCGATGCCTTTGGGATCGTTGGTAATGACCGGCTCGCCGATGTAGTAGGCATAGGTGCCGTCACGATAGGGCGAGCCGCCCAGCCCAGAGGCTTTTACCGTGGCCGTCAGCGAAACGTCATCCCCGTCGGCATGAACGAAGTGCGCAAGGATGCCCTGATAGCCGCGCTCGGCGTTGTGAAGATACGACACCGGCAAGTATCCGCGCCGAACGCCCTTGGCCAGCGCGTAGACAAACATGCATGCCGAAGAAGATTCGAAGTAGTTCCCTTTCTGGCCGCCGCGATTCATCATGGTGTACCAGAGGCCTGATTCAGAATCCTGATAATTTGCGAGGGCCACGGAGGCGCGTTGCAGGATCGCAAGCAACTGCGCGCGTCCGGGGTCGTTTTCAGGGTAGTCGTCGAGCGTATCGACGAGCGCCATCATAAACCAGCCCATGCCGCGCGCCCAGAACTGCTCCGAATCCCCGGTTTGCTTGTTGGCCCAGCGCTGCTGCCTGGACTGGTCCCAACCATGAAAGAGCAGGCCGGTCTTCGGATCGCGCGCGTGCCGCTCCATCAGCACGAACTGTTTTGTGATGTCGGCAAATGTCTCAGGATGATGCGAGATGGCGGCGTACTCGGCGCGGAAGGGCTCGGCCATGTAGAGGCCATCGAGCCACATCTGATTCGGGTAGCGCTGCTTATGCCAGTAGCCGCCTTCGGGGTTGCGCGGCTGCCGGGCGAGCTGGCCCACAAGGAATGTCGCGGCGGTAAGGTAGCGCCTGTCGAGGGTGACGCGATAGAGCAGCAGCAACTGGCGGCCAAGGAGGATGTCGTCGAGTTGCTGCTCGGCGGGCTTGAGGGTGGGAATCGCTCCATCCGGAGTGACGAGCTGATCGACTGCGGTTTGGATGTAGTTGAAGTAGCGGGGGTCGACGGTCTGCAGCCACACCGCGTCCATGCCCTCGAGGAGCGTGCCTAACTCGTAGTTCCAGGCCCAGGGGGAAGCAGCCGGCGCGAAGCGGCCATCGGGCCAGCGCTGGATGGCTGCGTTGGCAGCGCGCTGGGACCAGGGCAGCGGCTCGGAGTTCGCGGCCCATGCGCATGCAGCAGCGACAAGAACAAGAAGGAAGCAGCCGAAAAGACGAATGCGATTCATGAGAGCTCCGGGCGATGGCAGGCGATGCAGCAGGGCTGGATGAAGGAAACCGGCAATCGTGCGCAGGTGCGTTCCTGGAGGATTGCCGGACTGAACTCCGCGATGGCTAGCGCAGCGGCGGGGCAGCGGGAGATGCGATCCAGCCGTTCAAACGCAGCCAGTTTTCAAGCAGCCTGGGCCACTCGGCCAGTTCGGGGTTGGATTGACCGAGCGCGGTGCCATGCGGGCCGGTCTGAAAGATGTGCATCTCAACCGGAGCGCCCGCTTTGACCATCGCGGTATAGAAGGTGACGGCGCTGAGCACGGGAACCGACTGATCGGGCGTAGTGGCGTAAATGAAAAACGGCGGGGTGCGCGCGGTGACGTGCAGATCGGGCGAGATCTCGTCGAGCTGCCCGGGATCGGGCGGGGTGGTAAAGAGGTTCCTCATGGCGGTGGGCTTGGCGACGCCCGCCTTGAGGGTAAGGCCGCCGTAGGAGCTGATGACGAAGTCGGGACGATCGCTGAGACGGTCGATGGGGTCGCTGGCCTGGGGATTGCCGTCGTCAAAGCGCGTGCCGACCATGCCGACGAGATGTCCGCCGGCGGAGAAGCCCCACATGCCGATGCGGTCGGGCGCGATGTTGTACTGCGCGGCATGGCTGCGTACCCAGCGGACGGAACGGTAGCCGTCAAGAATCGGCGCCGGATATCGGTAGCGCGGCGTCAGCCTGTAGGTAAGAACGAAGGCGGTTATACCGCGCAGGTTGAGCCACTCGGCGATCTGGGTGCCTTCTTTCTCGTAGGCCAGATGGGAGTATCCGCCGCCGGGGCAGACGATGACCGCGGTGTGAGGTCCGGGCCCAAACCCGGAGAAGATCTCAAGGTGGGGTTTGTCCTGCTCCTGATCGCCCACGGCTCCGGGCGCGCCCTGGGGCCAGAGGTACTGAATCTGCCCGTGGGGCTGGGCTGGGTCGGAGGAATCCGCTGCCGGCGCGGCAGATCGGGATGCGGACTGCGACCATGCCACGCCCGCGGCACAGAGGAGCAGAAACGAGACGATCAACGAACCGCGCATGAGACGCGGCAGAGCACTACCTTGAGAAATTGCATGCATGAGCAAGCCTCTCCAACCGGCGGCAAGAATTTTAAATGTTCACGACGCCAAGAGAAAAGGTGCTGCCGGAGGACCGGCAGCACCTCGGGTTAAGAAAACGGGTTGACGATCAGGAACGTGAAGATTGCCGGTCTCAGGTAACGATCACAGGCGGCCTGCGCAAGGGCCGGCCGCCTGTGGGGTTTAAGACGAGCGTCAAACGCGTCTCAGAAGATAATGTGCCCTTCAAACTGCCATTGACGCGGCAGGTTAGCCTGGCCGTTGACAACGCCGAGGCCGGTGGAAGCGGCGGGGGTTGAGGAAAAGCTCTGGCCAATCGAGCCTGTGGCATTGCTCGATGTGCTGCCGAACCAGACGTGGTTAAGCGCGTTGAAGACATCCGCTTCAAACAGGAACTGCGCCCTCTGTTTGGGCAGGATGTTGAAGGTGCGCCGAATGCTTCCGTCGATGTCGTAGTTGCCGGGACCACGCAGACCGTAGGCGGCAGTACGGGCCACATTACCGATTTGGTAATCGGGTGTCGCCTCGAAAGCATTGGGGTTGATGTATTGAATCTTAGCCAGCGTGGCCGCGGTAGCGCCATGGCCCCAGCCGCCGTTCTGACGCGCCGAGCCGGTAAAGCCGGGAGCGTAGGAGGGCATGCAAGTGCCCTGGCCGGGATCGGTGCAACTGCTGCCCGTGATGGCCAGAGGATTGCCGGAGACATACCTGAAGATGTCCGACAGAGTCCATCCACCCACAATCTGGCTCAGGATCGGGTTGCCGCCGCCCCAGTGTCCTTTGCCGAACGGCAGGTCATAGACGCTGGTAAACGTGACGTTCTGCGGCATATCGATGGTGCTGAGCGACCGGTCGATGCGGTCCATCGCATAAGCCTGGCTGCTCCCTGCCACTACTCCGGCCGGGATCGCATAGCCGATCGAAAGGCCGCCGATCGCTTTCGCCTTCAGCTTGCCATAGGCACGCTGAGAATCCCCGGAATCATTCGTTTTGTTATCGCCGCCAGGTTTTTGAAGCATCGGTCAATTCGATACCGGCACGTATACCAGGGTAAAGTTCCTCGAACGCGTTGATCAGTTTTTCGGGGATGGTCTTCCGATTATCGCTCTTTTCTTGTTCATTTTTCCTCCGAGATCAATTCGATAATGGTTTTCGGAGTACCCGGTCCGCCCGGTGTACCCTCAAAGCGTAGAAAGGTCGAGTCTGACGGCCTGAACCAGTATTGCATGCTGAAGAAAAAAGCGGGCACACCATTCGCAGTAACCCGCACATGCAGGGCACTGACGTCAACTCCGTTACAGGGTATCTTTTCTGTTTTCATCCGTTCCGCCTTCATCTTGAACGGTTTGAGATTTTCTGGATTGACGGTCCAGAATGTCATGTCTTTCGCACCGCTGATCACGAACTCCTCAAGACCGTAATCAATCGAGGCAAACCAGGGATCTCCGTCGAGCGGCACGACCGCCAGGTCCTTCCCGTTACTGCCACCCGAGACGGTCA
>JAJXXG010001108.1 GCA_021781255.1 Acidobacteriota bacterium | reverse complement strand
CCGGTGATCGGATCGTAGGAACCCTCGGGCGGAGTGAGATCCAGCGAGCCCCAGCTTGAGTCGTCGAAATTCGGGCGTGCCCATTCCATGTTGTCACCGGGGTGGAACTTCCAAGGGCCGTTAAGGACCAGCACCGCGTCGCCGATCGTGCCTTTCGCAAACCCCGGCTGAGCGGAAGCAGTGTGGGCGAGGAAGAGCATGAAAATGAGCAACAGGAAAACGGCCGGTGCAAACGGCAGCCACGGAACGAGGCCGATTCTTCTGAATGGCATTCAGCGTCTCCGGCATACAAGGGGGTGCTGCTGGCGCCCCCGAACTCCCAAACATACTACCGCGATCCGCCGATGTTTGGCTGGAAATGATCGCTTGTAATTTCTCGACTTCGTGTAGGCGGCGGGTAGCTCATTTTTTGCCTTTCGACCGTCGGCTCCCCCACTACAGGAGATGCCGCAACCTTCACTGTGCCGCAAACAGCTTAATCCCGTTCTACCGGCAAAGATCCCGGCCAGGAATAGATCCCGGTATGTCGGCTTGTGTTTACTTATCGCCAGTGATCCCAAGTCTCACTTGGCAACAGGGTAATACGCTCACTGAACGCAGGTTGGACGCAATCTCCAGGATTTCTCCCCTTAAAAGGGGAGATAGTTAGACAATGCGATCCCCCCGGCAGAGCCGTGAGATCTGCCACTTCGTATCAGCATGATGGCCGACGCGGCGCGCATTGGAAGGCAGTTCGCTCACACTGGTCGCTGCAAAATCGCCTGCGATGGCTGATGGATGTATCGCTGAACACGCGATCAGATGCGCGCCCGTACTGAATGCACTCAATTCTGCCACTCAATAAAGTCCAATCCTGCCAGCCCATATAGTCGTTTGCTGCCACCGTATATAGTCGAATCCTGGCACCGGCAGTTTGAAGAGTAGAGGTGACCTGATCCCGCCAGAGGCGGCGCAAATGTTGACTACTTTGTAATCTCCGCATGGACAGTGATACGGCCAAGACCCTTGAACATGACGAGGATTCCGTCTACCGGTAACTATGCTCGAATCGTTGGCTAACCTGGATGAGCGCATTGCCCTGTTATCGCCAACTAAGCTGAGTTAGGAAGGGCGTTTGCGGCACCTATATTCAACGATGCCCAGTTCCCCTGGGCTTCATTGACTTCTCCCCGTCTCTTCTGCCCTTTGCGTGCTGCTCCAGTCTGCGGCGACTGCTTGACCTTTCTCAAGCTCGTCAACCACCAGGATGAGGTGATTCGCGTGGTCGCTGTAAAGCACCTTGATGCTGACATTGGCTTGCGCCATGCGGCTTGTAACTAATCCCAGCTGCCCCGGAGTTTCCTGCTGGAGACGCAGGCGCAATACCTGGCTGCATGAGGCCACTTCAATTCCAGCAGACTCGAGTGCCCGGCGTGCGGCGGCCCCATCGTGAAAGAGGAAGTGCGCAAAGCCTTTGCCATCCACAACCCATGCGCCGCCGCCTTCGATGCTGATGCCTGCATTGCCAAGTGCTGTTCCCATTAGGGAGAGCGAACCCGGCGTATCGGCCAGACGAATCTCCAGATCGTCCATTCTCATTCCTCCCTTGAATCGTGCGCCAGCCTGCTGTCTTCGGGCGCATGCTCTCGGTCGGACATCGTGTAGTCGCGAATCACAGATGCTATGCGAAGGCGATAGCTCTTGAAGAGCCTGGTACGGCCGAGTTGCTGGGCACGTCGGTGCTCGGGCAGGTTCCTCCATTCCCGTAAAGCGTTCTCATCCTCGAAGAACCCAATGGAGACGAATTTACCCGGAGTTGTCTTGCTTTCGAAGCGTTCGACCGAGATGAATCCCTTAATGCCTGACAATAGCGGGCGTAAAGCCGCGGCCTCGTGCATGTACTCGTCGAAGTGCTTATCGCTCGCAGTGAACTCAAAGATCATGGCGATCATCGTTTCGGCGCCTCCGCGATTCCAACTCCATGATGAAGTGAGCGTCTGAGGAATGCTTCGGTGGAGAACGAAGTGTTAATACCCCCGTGATGTCCCGTCTGAAATATGATGAGGCTGTGGATCGGAACTCTATCGACGCAGGATTGGCGTCGGCCGCCACCGCGGTTGCGGATCGCACACGGGCGCGGATGCTTTGCGCGTTGATGGATGGGCGCGCCTACACTGCCACGGAAATGAGTCTTGTGGGCGGCGTATCAGCTTCGACGGCGAGCGCACATTTGCGAGTCCTGGTCGAGAAGGGGATGGTCGACTGCGCTGTTCAAGGGAGGCATCGCTACTTTCGGATCGCGAGCCATGAAGTTGCGGATACTTTGGAATCGATCATGGGGCTGGCGGCGAAGCAGCCGGGACTCCAAAGCAGGGTTCCCACGAAGCTGCGCTTTGCGCGCACGTGTTACGACCACATGGCCGGCGTGGTGGCGGTGGCGCTGCACGACAGGCTGGTTGCACTGAGATGGCTTACTGACGACAGTTCGTCTGTGAGCGACATGGGACGGGCGGAACTGAGCCGCATCGGCATCCACCTCGTGCGCTCAACCTCGCGCCGCCGCCTTGCATTTGGTTGTCTCGACTGGAGTGAGCGCAGACCGCACTCGGGTGGTCTGCTCGGTGCGGCGATCCTGGCTACATTTGAGACGAGGCGCTGGGTGATACGCCAACCCGATAGCCGAGAGCTGGTGTTGACGGTTAAGGGAAGCAAGGCGCTCAACGATCATTTTGGCTTGATTCAGTTTCAAGGGCGGATGGTGTCGGGGACCGGCAGTTTCTCATTGTTGGTGCGCTAAAGCCTCAGTCATGAACAGCCAAATCGAGTCGTGGCCTTTGGGACGGAAAATGCCAGTATTGATCGTCGAATCCTTGATTTCGAACTTTGCCTTCAATTCGTTCCGCGAGTAGATGTTGCCAACGACCAGGTGTTCAGAAGTGAGCATGCAGCATTTTCGCATCTGAAGACCGGGTCGCAAACGCAGCTGCTCTTGTAGGTCCCTGGGGTACGATTCGCTGCCTTCTCCGTTGTCATGCATCCCGCTCGTTGTCATGCAAAAAGCGTCCAAGAGAGCATATTCGACGGAAAATGCGGACAACGCGGACGGAGCGGAGATCCACCAAGTCGCCTATTTTCTAAGATTTGCGAATAAAATGAGGAAGATACAGGAGGATCTGGCGGAGAGAGTGGGATTCGAACCCACGTTAGAGTTTCCCCTAAACACGCTTTCCAAGCGTGCGCCTTCAACCACTCGGCCATCTCTCCTGGGAAGAGCCGTTGACTCTTTGAGACTACCACAGCGAAGAGTGCGGTCGCGGGGTGGGAACGGACGAGGAGAGCCCTGCTGAAGGGCACTATGAAATCGTTTACTTTTGCCAAAGCTCTCCTATATAGTTCCGCAGTGGGCGAGGTGCTTCATCCAACACGCCTCAAACTTCACACAACGGATGGGAGTCGGAATGTCAGGGATTACACGTCGTGAACTGTTATCGTCAGGGCTCGCATTTTCAGCCTCCTCCCTTGTGGCGCGCGGGGCCTGGGCACGTGCAGATGCTGCCTTCTCCAGCGCAGCGGCTGATGCCGCAGGTTCGCAAACTGCCGCAGGTCCACGGGAGCGGCTCCTCTTTGATTTCGGGTGGCGATTCACGTTAGGGAACGGAGTGGACCCGGCGAAGGACCTTGGCTTCGGCGTAGGGCAGGGGGACTTTGCGAAGACAGGCGATTTCAAATTTGCCCAGGCAAAGTTCGACGACTCCAAGTGGCGCGAACTGAGCCTGCCTCATGACTGGGCTGTGGAATTGCCCTTTGTGAGAGACGAAGAGCAGAAGTCGCACGGGTACAAGCCGCTGGGCCGCCGCTATCCTGAAACCAGCGTGGGCTGGTATCGCCGCGTCTTTGAGATTCCCGAGAGTGATCGCGGCCGTCGGATCTCCATCGAATTCGACGGAGTTTTCAGGAGCGTGCTGGTCTTTGTGAATGGCTGCTTCATCGGCCGCAATGACAACGGCTATGCCCCATTCACGTTTGATCTGACGGATTTTCTGGCCGTCGGGGCCAAAAACTACATCGT
>JAJXXG010001244.1 GCA_021781255.1 Acidobacteriota bacterium | reverse complement strand
TGGAGCGCTGCAATGGACAGAACCACGAATGAAATAGCCAAGACGGGCAGGATACCCGGGCACAGCATGGCTTTTCTCCAAATTGACTTCATAGCTCCCTGGCCTCCGAAGCAGCCGGCTTACAAGGACACACGTTCCTGCTGCTTTCTTTCAGCATCCACTCATAGCCCGCACGGGAAACGACGGTCTACGTACGATCGTGATTATTCTTTCGTTTTACGGATTTGTAGGTGGAATCACCCGTTCAGGCAGGTTATGGAATTTCGCTTTATCGGGACACTGGAGGGCGCAAGAGGCGAAAGCATTTCAAGCTTTTGGCTCAACTATCTCCATCCTCTTATCCACCGCCGACACCGGGATTTTCTGCACTCTTCCGGAAGGCCATCGGATTTCCACCCTGGCATGCGTTGCAGTGCCCAGACCGAAATGAACGGTAAGGTCGCTGGTGGAGGCATATCCCACGCTCCCCGAGACTGTTCGCACCTGCTTCTTTCCATCTGTAAAGCAATGAACCTCTGCGCCGATTGCCGAGCGATTGCTCGTAGTCCCAATCAGGTGGAGTTGCAGCCAATGCCGCGCAGGATCCTTCAGCGGGCTGCGGTTCCACCAAAGCTCAATCGGCGCGTTCAATGCCGTCACCGCAGCATCGATGCGTCCATCGCGATCGAAGTCTGCAAATACAACACCGCGATGCAGCGCAGCAGTATTTGCAAATCCCTGTCCGGCACCGTTTGATACATCTTCAAAGTGTCCGCCACGATTCAGAAATACGCGATTTGGCTGCGCATCCTGCACGTCCAGCCCGCCGCAGGCAACGAAAAGATCGAGCCATCCATCGTTGTTCAGGTCGACCAATCCGCAGCCCCAGCCATTCCATTCGCGGCTAAGGTTCAGAAGGCCTGTCTGCACGCTGCCATCGTCAAACTGTCCGTGCCCGTCGTTGAGAAAGAGTTCAAACGTCTCGTTCTTCAAACCCGTCATCACGATATCCGGCAGCCCATCACCGTTTACGTCTCCGAAGTCAGCTCCCATGCCGGAGATATTGCGTCCATCGCCGTTGTAAGCCACCCCTGCGTCAATGCCAATCTCCTGGAAACCCTTGCCCGGATTCCGCAGCAGCAGATTTCGCGAGTTGTCGTTGGCGATAAAGATGCCGGGGCGGCCATCGCCTGCAAAGTCGGCTATCGTCAAACCCATTCCCTTGCCCAGCAGGTCAGGCAGGCCATGTTTACGCGTAATCTCAGTGAAGGTTCCGTCACCATTGTTGTGAAAGAGCTGCATCTGTTCCGCGCGGTACTGATCCGGATGGCAATAGGCGCGCGCCGCGTCCGCCATGCCTCCGCAAATTGGATCGTCACCTGCCTGCCAGTCGCAATAGTTTGAGATGAAGAGATCAAGGTTCCCATCATTGTCGTAATCAATCCAGCATGCTCCCACTGACCACACGGGATGAGTTGCGGCCACTGATGCCGCGAGGCCTGCCTGCCGGGTGACGTCAGTAAACGTGCCGTTGCCGTTATTCCGGTAAAGGAAGTTTGCATGGACACCCACAACGAAGATGTCCTCGTGTCCATCGTTGTCGTAATCGCCGACGGCTGCTCCCATGTTGTAGCCCTGCCCCTGCAAGCCTGCTTTCACCGTCACATCAGTAAACGTGCCATCGCGATTGTTTCGGTAGAGTCGATTCCAAAATTTAGGCTGTGACTTTATGAGACTGGGAAGCGCGGCTCCATTTGTGCAGAAGAGGTCCGGCCATCCATCGCCGTCAAAATCGATGACCGCCAATCCGCCGGGCAAGGTCTCCACCTGATATTTGCGCCCTTTGGCATCGTTTCGAAGGATGAAGTCCAATCCAGAAGCGGCGGCTCCATTCACGAGGCGAACCGGGCCGGGCGGTGGATTCACTCCCAGTGCCGCGCTCGCAGTTCGACCGCACAAGCCGCTCGCCGTGAGAGTGGCAAGCATGCGCAACACGTCGCGTCTACTGGACAGCATTCGGCCTTCCCGTGATTCCGCTTTGCGCGTGCTCCTGAAACGCGTTCGACAGGCGCTTCGCTTCGTCCGCGGCTTTCTCAGCTTCCGCATTTCTGCCCTGCTTGCGAAGCATCCTTGCTTCCAGAGAATGAAGCGCACCTTTTTCGTCGGGATATCCGGCGGCCAACGCTTCCTGCAGATTCGCCAGGGCCTCAGCTGATTTGCCTGTTTCCGCCTGAGCCTTTGCCAACTGGACCTGTACGTCCCGGTCCATCGGAGACTCCGCTCTCATCTTTTCCAGCCAAGGCATTGCATGTTCGTAGTCACGGTTGTTCATGTCCAGTGTTGCCAGCGTCCCCATTGCGCTGAGTTGGTGAGGATCCAACTGTAGGGCTGCGAGCGAAGCGCTCCGCGCAGCCTCCTGGTTGCCCGCGGACGTCTCAGCCTCTGCCAAACGGGCGTACAGAGCCGGATCGTTCGGCCGCAGCGCAATCGCCTGCTTGTATTCCGCGGCAGCGCCTTTGGCATTGTTGCTGAGCCTTAGCAGCACATTGCCGCGCAACTGATGCAGGGCGGCTTGATCGTGTGCGCTGACGTTCAGTTGCTCCGCCGCATGATCTGCCTCAATTGCATAGCAGACTGAAAGGGAATGCCGCAGGTCAGTTCCCGCATCTGCCGTCCCGCGCAAAGCCGCGAGCCGCTGTTCAAGCACAGGAATCGGACCTGCGCACCTGAGCGACGAAACCGGCTTTGAGGATTCCTGCTCCAGTTCACGTACCGCTGCCAGCCCGGCTGGAGAACTGCGTAATTCTTTACCAATCTGCCGGAACCGCTCCAAAGCAAAGCCAGCCCATGCCAGCAGGGATTGCTCTGAACCATCTCCGCGCTTCACGGCCTCCGTATACGCGGATGCCGCACGGGCAAAATTCCCGAGCTTCGCGTATGCCTCCCCGAGGAATTCCTCCGGCATCTCTTCCTTTGGATTGGCCCGTGCCGCTGCCTTTAGATAACGAACTGCTTCCGCGGCTTCCCCTGTCTTTACAAGATCAATGCCGAGAAGAATATTCGCAAAGTAGTCGTCGGGTTCCAGTCTTCTTGCCTTTTCAAAGAGCGGAATTGCTTCTGAGTACTTCGCCTGCTGATGCAAAGCAAACCCTTCCTGGACCAGCTGGCGGTACTCACTTTCATGCGTGGCCTGCCCCTGGGCGCTGAACGCAAACACAACACAGAGGCACATGGCCGAAACCGTGTTTTTCCCGAACTGATAAAGTCCGCGCATGCATTTGCAACGATAGCTTGCGGCGCGGCGGCGCGCAATTGCATGTCCCCGAAAGACTCCTTGCCTTCGACCCTGAGAAAGTGTTCAGCAACAAGACGGCAATTGGCAAAGAGTAAAGACCTCGCTAAGGAATCGGGTTGGTGAATCCCTTGGGCGGTGTGGAAGATACGCCGGGGATGACGACCGGCGTGACGCCGGTGTCCTTGCAGGTCATAGCTGGTGGAAAGTGATTGACCACCGCGTCAGGAATCTCCGCCTGCGACGCCGGAATGGGAGGCTTTTTGCCGGCGAGGCGGGCGGGATCGAATCCGCCGAGCAGGTCAGTGAGACGGGCGTTGGTGTCGCGCGGGCCTTGTGGCAGGTAGGGCTTCTCGTCCGGCAGCGAAGCCAGGGGCGGAAGGTTGAAAAGCACATCGAGGAATTTGGCGAAGGAGGCGTGGTCGCCGGGGTTGGAGATGATGCCGCCTGAGCGCGCATAGGGCGAGATGAGAAGCAGCGGGACGCGGGGGCCGTCTCCACAGGGCTGCTTGTCCGGGCAGGTTTCAAACTGCGGGGGCGGAACGTGATCGTAGAAGCCTTCCGAGTCATCCCAGAGAACGATGATGGCCGAGTCCTTCCAATAAGGGCTGCGCGCGATGGTATTCACGAGCTTCGCCACCAGCGACTCAGAGAGCTGCGAATCCGAGTAGCCGGGATGGTCGTCGTCGCCAAGAATGCTTTGTGCGTAAGGACTGGCAGGCTTCCAGCCGAAGGGATTCTGCCGGCCGCCCTTGAGGAAGACCACGCTGCGCGCCGGAAGCTGCTGC
>JAJXXG010000643.1 GCA_021781255.1 Acidobacteriota bacterium | reverse complement strand
CTGCGTATTCTCCGTCAGCCGCAGCTCATCCTCCGGCCCTTCAAAGCAAAGCCGCGACAGCGCAAACCCGCACGCCTCATCCGCCTCGGCAAAGGTGGCTTTCGCCACGGCAAAACGCTCGGCAAACTCGCGGCCCATACCCACCGCCTGCGAACCCTGCCCCGGAAACAGAAATGCAATCTTTGTGCTCATGCCATCATGGATTGTAGCGGATGGGTGCGGCCGGGTCGCCAGCATAAGGAGGGCGAAGGCCACGTGAACAGATAGCAAGACTACTTGCTGCGAGTTTCGTTTCTTGAAGTTACAGATGATACGTGAGTTATTAACTCAGAAGTATCTGAAGAATTTTCACTTGACAGAAACGCAGAAATCATGGGACATTGTTCGCTCAATTGCGAGTTTTCCCCATGCTTCTGCACCGAGACTCGCTCGCAATGGCAGCATATGAATTTCCGCTTGATGGAGTCGATATGCCATCCTGCTTGAGACCGGAGATACTTGTATTACTTGTTGCGTCTGCACTTGCAGCACAGCAGCAGAAGAACGTCACCACTTACAATCCAGCGCATCCTATCGCAGCGGGGGGGGGGTCTAACGGAACGAGCCTTTTGACATCCGGTCAAGGGCCGCTTGAGCCTGTAATTCAAGTTGCGCCCATCTTCATTGAAGACGGCCAAACTTCAAGCTCGCTCGTTATTGTCAACAATTCCGCCGTCAACGCTGGGGCAACGATCAGCATTCATACCCTGTCTGGCGCTGAAGTTACCCAGCTTCATAAGTCTCTCAAAGCGCATGAGCAGAAGGAAATCCAGCTTCAGCCATTGCTCGCCGCCCTGGCTACCCCGGTAACCGTTGGAAGCGTCATTGTCACCCAGGACGCGAACCTGAAGGGGATGACGGTTGCTTCGCAACTTCTGCTGACGAATACGCGCGGAAGCTTGCCATCGTATGTGGACGAAGAGTTGGCAATGCCGGAGATTGGCGGCACCGCAACGCTCTGAGGCGTTACCGACCAGGCACTCGGAACGGCGCTCCTTGCAATCACCAACATTGAGGAGTCCTCACAGCATGTGATGCTCAACTGCATCAGCCGCAACAGCGCAATGAAGCCCGTGGTCCTGAGTCTCGCCGCGCAGGCGACGGCCCTGATTGCCGATTGCTCTGGGGCATCCGTGACTGATCTCGATTCCTATCTACAAGGCTCCGGACGGCAAAACGGCGATACCGTCCAGGGCTACGAACTCACCGCTGAGGATGGTTCGGGCAGCATCGCGGCATTCGGTCTCGCCCCACACCAGCGCGGCGAAGGCGTTGTCCTCAGCGCGGTCACCTTCACTGACCCGGGAATGATCCATGCGTCCGGCATCGTCTTTGCCGGGGTTCCCTTTGGCACGCAGCCCACGCTTCCCGACGGCGTGTACAAACCGCGCATCTCACTTGCGAACTTCTCGACGTCCCCTGCACGCGTCACTGTGTCCATCGCTACGACCCCGCAAAATGGACCCTCCGCTACAGGCGCCGCGGGAACAAGTCCCGAAAAGAGGACGATTCGGCAGTTGACGATTGCCCCAAGGCGCACCGTCGATCTCGAAATCGACGATGCAACCTCGCAGAGCGGCCTTCTCCAGTCGCTCATCGTCGATACGGACCAGAAGCCGGGAGATGTGCTGGGCAAGGTCGTCTCGCGCAGCGATGGAAACCTGTACGAAATTGAACTTCTCGGAAAAGACCAGTTGGACGAAAACAATGGCGGCATTCATCCATGGTCTGTTGAGGGCGACGCGGAATCGCACCTGCTCCTCTTCAACTACAGCGGCTCGCCCCGCGTCTTCAACGTGGGCACCTCGAACGGAGCGATTCTCTGGGATAAAAAATACACTCTCGCGCCCTACGAGACGCGGGAGATCAGTTTCAACCAACTGATCCAGGACCAAGTGAAAGACGACAAAGGGCAGGTCTTGAGCGCGGACCTAAAACGCGGCGCAGTGAACTGGATGGTTCCCGATCAAGGCGAGGGGACAGGCAGGCTGATGGTCACGAGCCACTCCCAGGCCATGGCCCGGAACTTCAGTTGCGGGCAGTTTATCGTGATCTGCGGACTTATCTTCAACGTAAACAGCCCTTACGACGGCATGCTTCCGCTTGATTATTTTGAAGCTTTATATAGCGCGTTTCCAAACTTCTGCGATGAGTTCGGTCCGAACCAATGCGGCGGAGGCAGCAGCGTCGGCGATGTGGGCAGCGCCAATTACTACTGGAACATCGGCCCGTCAAACATTGTCCAGCCGAATTCCTCTTCCGACCAGTACGCGCAGTCTCCTAGTATTTATGGGGCGGGTGTGGGTACCGGATATGCAGTACTTACGGCGTCTGCGGGCGGTTGCTCGAGTGGCGGAAGCGGAAGTCCAACGGTACCACAATGCGTGACGCCCATTGGAGAGACAACTAGTTATGTCAGACAAGTACTGACCCTCAACGCGTCACCGACGGCATCAGATTTTTTGCAATCACTTCAGGTCGCGTCACCTGCGACGCCTTCTTCTGAAAACGGTGCGCTTGTCAACGAGGCCGAGGGGGCCGGAGGGGTTGACCAATGTTGGTTCAGTTTGGCTCCGTTTCCCGCGGTTGTGAGTGTCACATCGGAGAACCCGCCTAATGGTGGGTGGGTCGTCGGTGGGATCACCCCAAGCTTCTCCGAATCACAGGTAGTCACTCCAGGTTCAGGCCAATGGGGACCCGATGAGATTGGATATTTTCCAGCTCAAGTGGTCTGGTACCAACAGAACCGCCCTACGGCCGGGTTGGCTTTGCCTTGTGGATTCACACTTTATCAGAGTCTGTCTCTCACCTGTCCAAAACAGGCACCGGTCAATTTCTTGTATAACTCGCCTATCACCTCAACAATTGACGCGACGGGAATCACAAACTGCCGTCAAGGGGTATGCGGTCCGCACTACTCGTATCAGTAAGGGAAAGCTCGCATGGGCATGAACTCTGGGAAACGTTGTATCGTCCTCCTTCCTCTTGGGCTGTGGACCTCGATGGTCTGTCTCGGACAATTTCCTTGGACAGAGCCAGTGTTTCATCAGGCGGGAAATGACACGATTGTGAGTGTCGAAGCCCCACGCCCGCTCTGGTTCGCGGAACAAGCGATGACCTACCGCTTTGCATGGACAATCGACTACGAGGACCCAGTCTACGCACCGGCCGAGACCCGCGACTTCTCAGCGCCGCAGTGGAAGCGCGAACATCCCGGACAGCCTGGCCTTCTTGGTCCATCCGGCGGAAAGTTTACCGCCAACCTCGGGGCAATCGACAAACTGCATCCGAATGAGGAGATGCTGCTTGGCAAATTGGTTCGTCAATACAACGACGCGCAGAATCCGGGATATTTCCGGCTGTTGCATCTCCACGATCAGGTCTGGCTGATCTCCGGATGGTCGAGGACACAGGGGAGAGCGATTCAACCCAGCATCTTCGATCAAAGCATCAGCGTGAGCAACAAGCCAGTGGATGGAAATACCGCACTACGAAATCTGGCCACTCTGTGTGGGCAAGCAGGCGGCATCCCAATCCAGATCGGCTTTGGGCCCAGTCCGGCGCTGGAGGCAGTCACGCTGCCGGGCGCCACCGTAAAAATGACATGTCGCGAGCGGCTAATGCAGATTTTGACTTCCCTGCGTTCCCGGCAGTCCTATTCGCTTCTCTATGACATTAGCTCTCGGACGTATTACCTGAGCATCTCCCCGGTCGGCAAAATCGTCACGGGCGCCGACGGCATGCCGACATTCGCGCCGGACGACAAATCTGCGCCGCAGCAGTAGGCCCACCGCTATTTTCGATCCTTCGGAAGAGAAGGTGATTCGCCTGAGGCGCTTCAGAAGATTGAACTATCTATCGCTCTGCAACGATCTCCGAAGAAAAGGGACTGAGCGCGGTCAATTCCACCGGCTCTTGTCGTCCTGTTCCTCGTCAATTTGCCGGCCCTGCCCGTCAAAGCGCACCGTGCGTCCCTGCTTGCGCATGTACACCTCGAACTTCCGCGCCGCGCGCCGCCGCT
>JAJXXG010000606.1 GCA_021781255.1 Acidobacteriota bacterium | reverse complement strand
CGGGTTGCTGCCGTCGTAGCCTGACGGCTGGACGGCGTGGCGGCGCGTCTCTGGCTGGTTTTCCACCTTGCTGCTGTCACTATGCGTCTCTGGCATGGAGTCCCCCCCTCGGTGATTCCCTAAGGTGGATGCAGGAAGCTGACAGCGGGATGGGCTGTTGGGGGCTCGATCGGCAAATTGCCGTCAGGTCCGCTAGCGATGGGGAATCAGTTCGACCAGCAGCCAAAGATTCAGCCCGGCGATGAAGAAGGCGGCCGTCCAGGCAACATACCGCAACGCCGCGCCGTTTGCGAACTCGCCCATCATCCGGCGGTTTCCCGTGAAGGCGACCAGCGGGAAGACGGCAAAACTAAGCTGCATGCTGAGGATTACCTGGCTCAGCAGCAGGAGGTTTGCGGTGCCGCGTTCACCCCACACGGCCACGACAACGATGGTGGGCAGGATGGCGAGACCGCGCGTAATCAGCCGCCGTTGCCAGCCCGGCAGGCGCAGGTCCAGAAAGCCTTCCATGACCACCTGTCCGGCCAGCGTACCCGTCAGCGTGGAGTTCTGCCCGGAGGCGAGCAGTGCCACGGCGAACATCGTGCTGGCGCCGGCCACACCGAGCAGCGGCGTCAGCAGCTTATAGGCATCTCCGATCTCGGCGACCTGCGTGTAGCCGGAGTGGTGAAAGACCGCCGCGGCCACGACCAGGATGGCCGCATTCACAAACAAGGCCATCGTCAGGGCCACCGTTGCATCCAGGCTGCCCATGCGGATCGCCTCGCGCTTGCCGGCCGGTGTGCGGGGATAATCGCGGGTCTGCACGATGGAAGAGTGCAGGTAAAGGTTGTGCGGCATCACCGTAGCGCCCAGAATGCTGATGGCGATATAGAGCATTGCCGGATCGAGCAGCATGGCGCGTGACGGCATGAACAGGTGATAGCCAATGGAGGGCCAATGCGGATGCGAGAAGGCGATCTCCAAGGCAAACAGCACGCTGATTGTGGCGATCAGCACGATGACGAACGCCTCCAGCCAGCGGAAGCCGCGGCGTTGCAGCGCCAGGATCAGGAGCACATCGAGCCCGGTGATGAGGACACCGGCGAGAAGCGGAATGCCGAAGAGAAGTTGCAGCGCAATGGCGGACCCGATCACCTCCGCCAGATCGCAGGCGGCAATCGCGACTTCGGCGAAGACCCAGAGGACGAAGTTGGTGCGGCGCCCGTACTGCTGCCGGCAGGCCTGCGCCAGGTCGATCTCCGCTGCGACGCCCAGTTTGACGGCTAGCGTCTGCAGCAGGATGGCGAGCAAGTTGGACGCCATGACTGCGAACAGCAGCGTGTAGCCGAACCGGGAGCCGGCAGCCAGATCGGTGGCCCAATTGCCGGGGTCCATATAGCCGACGGAGATGAGAAAACCGGGGCCGGCAAATGCCAGCGCCCGCCGCCAGAACTGTGGCGACCGTGAGACTGGTATGGAAGCGAAGACACTGGGAAGCGACCGCCGTTTGGGCTCAATCTCCGGGAGGGTGGCGCGGTCCGGCATCGGTCAAGCGGCTCCTACGCCAGTATGCCACAGAGTTAACCGCAGTTAACAATCGCCGCGGGCTGGGTCGATTTCTCGGGGACGCGCCGGACGTAGATCTTTTCAGCTGCGGGGCGCAGCAGCGCGGTCGTGCCGGATGGAGTCTCGATGGAGAGGGTTCCATTCTGGCTGCGGGTTCGCACCCGGATTGGGGCGTGGGGCGCGAGACCGCGACGATGCAGCAGGAGCAGCAGCTCGGGGTCTCTCTCATGCAGGCTGACGATTTGCAGCGGGGTATTCAGGTCGGCGTCGAACAGGGGGACGAGTCCCCGCTTGCGCATACGTGCCGGGCTTTCCGGCAGAACAAAATTGCCGTGCGGGCAGGCCTCGGTCTCGCCCAGCCGTTCAATCAGGCTTGCTTCAAAGGCGGGAGACACGGCATGCTCCAGGCGCTCTGCTTCGTCGTGGACCCGGTACCAGGGCATGCCAAAGATCTCCGACAGCATGCGTTCGATCAGGTAGTGACGGCGCGCCGTGCGGTAGGCTGTCTGCCGGCCCTTGCGCGTCAGGCCAACGATACCACCGGTTTTCACCGCCACGTAGCCATCCCGCTTCAGGCGGCGCAGCGCCATGGTGACGGCCGGGGCAGACACCCCCAGCCAATGGGCGAGCGTGGAAGAGATCACCGTCTGGCCTTCCGATTGTGCCTCCAGAATAGCCTTGAGGTAATCCTCTTTCGAAATGGTGATGGGAGCCTTCACCGCGCATTCGGATTGTAAACGTTGCAACGGGGAAAGCGGATTCGTTCCATATATCATCGTGGAAAGACTGCCGCGATCCTCCGGCCCTGTACTCTACTTTCCGGCCAGCGCGTGAGGGACTTTGCGAAGGAAGAAGCACACCCAACTGTTGAGCCAACTGCTGCTTGTGCCGGTGGCAGCCCTGGTGCTGCTGGCCGCTGTGTTGGGCAGTTTAATCGCCGGCCTGCAGCAGGACGCGGAGCGCGTCGACCAGGCCGACCAGATCCTTGCAAACATCAATCGGTTGCAGTCTTTGATGGTGGACGAAGAAACCGCGGTCCGCGGCTACTTTCTGACGCACAAGGTTTCTTTTCTTGATCCCTATAACCATGCCCGGCTGGTTTTGCCGCAGGTCTTCGATACCACTCTTGCATTATCGGGCGACCAGCCGGAGGTAAAGGCCCGGCTGGTGGCGATGCGTCAGGACTACCGGGTGTGGCAGCGCATGACGGCGGCAGAGGTCGAGCATCAGGCGCCGGTTGATCTGGGGGCGCGCAAGTCGCAGATGGACGGCCTGCGCAGCGAAACGAGAGAGATATTGCTTGCGGAGCAGTCGCATCGCACGCGCGCTTCGGTCGTTGCGCATCGCCTGGGCGCGGTCGCGCGCTGGAGTATCGTCGGCCTCTTACTCCTGATAGCGGCGGTGCTTACTTACTGGATCGTTCGCACGTATCTCCGGATTTCATCGCTGTATGAAGGCGAACTGATGGAGGCCGATCGGCAGCGTCGCATGGTGGTGGAGCGCGAGGAGTGGCTGCACACGACGCTCCACAGCATTGGCGACGGGGTAATTGCGTGCGATGCGGAGGGTGCCATTACCTTGATGAATCCCGTTGCGCAGCAGCTGACTGGCTGGAGCGAGGAAGAAGCCAAAGGCCGGCCGCTTCCGGAGGTGTTCCACATCGTGAATGAGCACACGCGCCTGCCGGTGGAGAGCCCTGTGCAGCGGGTCATGCAGACCGGCACTATCGTGGGGCTGGCAAATCACACGCTGCTGCTGCACCGCAACGGCTATGAGGCCTGCATTGAGGACAGCGCGGCTCCCTTGCGGAATACGGAGGGAGAGATCTCCGGCGTTGTGCTGGTGTTTCGCGACGGCACCGAGCGCCGCAGTTCGCAGAAGGCTTTAATGCGGGCTGAAAAGCTGGCCGCGGCGGGCAAGCTGGCTGCCTCCATCGCGCATGAGGTCAATAATCCGCTGGAAGGGTTGACCAATCTGCTGTATCTGGCCGGGCAAGGGAAAGACCTGGCCGAAGTGCAACATTGGCTCGCGCAGGCCCAGGCTGTCGTCAATCGTCTGAGCCACATTACCCGGCGGACACTCGGCTTTTACCGCGAAAGTGCGCGTGCTTCCATCTACCGTCCTGCGGAGGTGGTCGAAGAGGTTCTGGCGTTTTATGTCCCGGAGGCGCTGTCGAAGAACGTTCGCCTGGAGGCGCAGATTCGCACGCAGCGCGAGACCTGGGGCGTCCCAGGGGAATTGCGACAGGTGCTCTCCAACCTATTAACGAACAGCCTGGATGCTATGCCCGGCGGCGGGCTGATCTGTCTCTCCATCAGCGATACGCTGGCCTTCGGAGATCGTCAGCGAGAGGGTGTCCGCATCGTGGTAGCCGACACTGGCAGCGGAATTCCCGCGGCGCTGCTTCGCCGCGTCTTTGAACCTTTCTTCACCACCAAGGTGGAGACGGGGACGGGTCTAGGTCTGTGGGTGTCAAAAGAGCTGGTTGAAAAGCAGGGCGGCACGTTGCGGGTC
>JAJXXG010000337.1:1143-4064 GCA_021781255.1 Acidobacteriota bacterium | reverse complement strand
AGCTTTGATCAAGTCGCTTTCATCCGCCACCAGCTTGAAATTTATCTCCGCTCCAACGGCGGCCAGCTTCCGCTTCCCGTCTCAATCGTGGTTTTCGGCACCAAGGGCATCCGCGTTCAGGCCCGTCCCACGCAGGATGGCAACGCGCTCGCCAGAATGGTGCACAAGCTGCCGGCAAGCGTCCGCACCTTTGACCTCGCAATGGGTTCGCAAGGTTCTCTTGAACGCTTGCAGCTTTCCGTCCGGCAATTGGAGGCCATTGCAGAGAACGCCTCCCGGGATTCCGGAAGAAAGCTGCTCATCTGGCTTGGCTACGGCTGGCCGATTGTCAACGGTCCAAACGATAGCGTTAGTCCGGTCGATCAGCGCCGCTACTTCGATGCCATCGTTCAGCTCACCAATCGGCTGCGCGAGGCACGCATGGTGCTTTACAGCGTGAATCCAACTTATAGCTCTGCCTTTTACAGCGAGACCTATCGCGCCTTTCTTGACCCAGTGCTTGAGTCTCGCCAGGCTGATTCTGTCTATCTTGCTTACAAGGTTCTGGTCATCCACACCGGAGGTGGGATCTTCGGTCCCAGCAACGATATTCCGGGCCAGATCGAACAGTGCTTGGCAGACGCGGACAACTTTTACCGCATCTCCTTTAATCCTCCCGCCGCTCTGCATCGCGACGAATTTCACAGTCTCAGCATTCAGGTAGATCGTCCCGGCCTCACTGTCCGCACAGACTATGGTTACTACAACGAGCCCCAATAGCATTAAGCTGGTTGCACCGTGCAGTGCATCCACCAAGAAGGGCAAATGAGAGTGGGAGTTCGCCGTAAGGCGATCACGATGATTCTTGCGTTGCTCTGCGTGGTCTGTTTGGCAGTTTCTCCGAGTGCGCGTCCCCAGACCGCAACGCAGTCGCCCTTTCAACCTCCCGTCGCGCAATCGAATTCTCCTTCTTCGCACACTGAACCGAAAAAACCGGCCAAGCCTCGAAAACCGCTCCACCGCGAGGCCTACCAACGTAAGAGCCTTGTCGATGTCTCCAACGCGCAGCGCGTGAACGTGGCGCAGCTTGAAGAGGCTCTTCGTGAATCCCATGGTCACAGTGACCGCCAGATTGCAAAGCAGCTTGAGCTCCTGGGTCTCACTCAGCGCTTCACTCGGCAAAATCTCCTCCGTTGGCAGTCCAAACTTCCCGGCAACCGGTCGCGGAAGGCACTGGGCCTCCTCGCGGACGCATCATCCTTTCTGCCTCTGCCGCCTACTGAGAAGCTCATTCTCCCTGATCCTTCTCCGCGGCAGGAACTGCAGATGATTGATCGCGTCGTTCGCTTCGTCGCCGATGCTCTGCTCCAGCAGCCCCAGGTCGTTGCCCGGCAATCCATGGAGCGCTACCTCGAAGTCGATCCCGAGTACGCATCAAGAACGGCTAAGCCTATCTGGCGCCATATAGGAAGCCATCACGGCAAGGTTTACATGCTCGACGGCGGTGTTTCCTTACGTCCGTATAAACCCGAAACAGCTCCGCAGCGCAATGCGATCACGCCCGGCGGGGACGGCTCCTACGGTCAGATGCTGGGTACAGTCCTCCATGACATCAGGCACGGCAGCCTGATGTGGAGCCATTGGGAACAGAGTCCGCGTGGCCCAATCGCCGTCATAGCCTACCGCGTACCTCAAAAGCACTCGCACTATGAGGCTACCTTTACGAACATATCCCGGGCTGGACGGAAACGGATCACCTTGAGGGCCATCGCTTATCACGGCGAGCTGAGCTTTGATCCGGCCACCGGCGCGCCCGTGCGTCTCGCCCTTGAGGGGGATTTGAACCCCAGGTTAGCGTTCCGCCGCAGCGACGTCGTCATCGACTACGAACAGTTTCACATTGGCAGTCAGGAGTTCATTTTTCCTGCGCACACAGTCGATATCGTCCGCCGCTGGTTTCCCGGCTACGATGAGAACGGCAACTACTACGAATATGCCGACGAGGCTACCGTGCTGACCTCAATCTCCTTCTCACAATATCGCCTGCACTAGGACTTCTCATGCGTGCCTGCATTCTTGACGCCGTAATTTGCGCGCTCCTACAATTTAAGAAATTGACTCCATTCAATTTCGGGCAAGTCCTTCAGTGCTATTAAATAGAAGATGCCGATTTAGTGGAGTGGCTTGGCTGCGGCTCTTCTGCCATGCCTAGGGAATGCACGATGAAGGGGATATCGTATGCCTCAGGTGCGCGTTAGTCCGCGGGAGCGGCAGGTGCTCACAGCCATCATCGAGCTTTACATCGCCACCGGCGAACCTGTGGCTTCACAGGCCGTTGCACACCACTTTGCTAATCGCGAGGGCCTCAGTTCTGCCACGGTGCGCAATGTGATGGCAGCCCTTGCGGAGTCAGGCCTCCTTGAGCAACCGCACACTTCTGCCGGACGCGTGCCCACGGCAGCCGCCTTTCGCTATTACGTCGAGCAGATTACCCGGCCTGAGGCTTCCGTCGTCCGCACCGCCGGACAGGGAACCGCTGCAGCATCCGACGTTATACCCCTCAGCGATGCCCGCCGCGGCCAGATTGAAGAAGGCTTCTCCGGCGTCAGCAGCGGAACTGAATTTCTTGAGCGCACATCGCACGTTCTTGCGCTCATCTCCAGCGGCCTCGGTGTGGCTCTGGCCAACTCCACGGCCTCGCAGGTGCTGGAACATATTCATTTTTCACGCCTTTCCACCGGTCGCGTGCTTGCGGTTCTAGTAACGCAAGCGGGTGTCGTGCTCGATCGTGTCCTCGTTCTTGACCGCGAGCTGACCCACGTGGAGCTTGAAACCGCTGCGCGCTACCTAAACGAAAACTTCCGCGGCTGGCCGGTTGACCGAATTCGTGTTGAGGTTGCGCGCCGTGTGGACATGGAGCGCGTCGCCTATCACCAGATGCT
>JAJXXG010000337.1:0-1133 GCA_021781255.1 Acidobacteriota bacterium | reverse complement strand
GCCGCTGTGGAGGAACTCTGCCGCAAGGGCGCTCTGGCTTCAGGAGAGCCCGCGCACACCATCTTCGTGGAGGGAATGGCCAACCTCATCGGGGCTGAAGTGGATCGCGAACGCCTTCGCCAAATGCTTCTCGCGCTCGAGGCCAAGCAGCGCCTCATCGAACTTCTCAACGCCTATGTGGACGGCAGCCAGCAGGAGGTCCGCGTCGTTGTCGGCCTCGATGATGCCTCGCCCGCCATGCAGGATCTTGTGCTTATCGGCGCTCCGGCCCGGCTGGGTGGCGCAAGCCTGGGTACCGTCGCCCTCATCGCGCCCACTCGAATCCAGTATCAGGAGATGATTCAGGCTGTCCGCTATGTCGCCGGGCTCTCTGAGCGCATTCTGGAAGGGCCTGTCGACTAGGCTGCCGACAAATTTGACGCTTGGCGTAGTTGCTTCGCGGAAGTCTATTCAAAACAACATTTTGCGCTGTCCCAAAGTACCGGGCTGCAAACATTCGCGCAGGAATTTAGAATAAGGAATGAAGCGAACGATTTCAGGAAAGTTCCGGAGAGGTATGACTGATCAGGAGACTGAGCAGATAGGCATGGATACTGCAACCGCTGCACAGGAAAGCGAGACGCCCGGGCAGGAGTCCGCGGCAGAGGACCCGACCGTCACCATTCCCGCAGCCGAGCTGGAAAAGCTCAAGGAAGAGATAGACAAGTGCAAGGCAGAGCGCGACCAGTTGATGGACCGTCTGGCGCGTCTGCAGGCCGAATTTGACAACGCGCGCAAGCGTCAAGAGCGCGAGCGGACGGAGTTCCGTGATTACGCCGTCGGCAGCGTCATTGAGCAGTTCCTGCCCGTGGTGGACAACTTTGAGCTGGCCCTCAAGGCACAGGGTTCAGCCGATCAGCTTCGCACCGGTGTGGAACTTATCGTCAAGCAGATGGAGGAGATTCTCCGCCAGCTTCAGGTGCAGCCCGTGGCCGCAGTCGGCCAGGAGTTCGACCCGCGCCACCATGAGGCGCTGGGCACTGTGGAGCGGGAGGACTTGCCCGACCAACATGTCGCCGAGGAAGTCAGGCGCGGTTACAAGCTGCGCGACAAACTCCTCCGTCCGGCACTGGTCCGTGTTGCATCCAATCCTA
>JAJXXG010000187.1 GCA_021781255.1 Acidobacteriota bacterium | reverse complement strand
TCTGATCCGCGAAATCAAGATCAACCAGAACCCGTTTTCAGCCGAGTTCGACAAGCTGGGTTACGGGCGCATCGAGATCCTCACCAAGCCTGGCACAGATAAGTTCCACGGACAGGTCTTCATGCAGGGCAACAGCTCCGGACTCAATACCGGCAACCCCTTCAGCAAGAACATTCCGTCCTATTACAGCTATCAATACAACGGCACCCTGAGCGGGCCGATCAACAAGAATGCATCCTTCTTCGTCAGCGCCGAGCAGCGCCACATCGGCGACGATGCCATCATCTTCGCTTACAACCCGAACGATCTGGATTTCGCCCACAACACGCTGAACTTCCAGGACGCGCTGCCCAACCCGCGCCTGCGCACCAACATCGCTCCCCGCGTCGATCTGCAGCTGGGCAAGAACAACACCCTCAGCGTGCGCTATCAGTACTTCGACAACTATCAGCAGAACGAAGGAGTCGGCCAGTTCTCCCTCCGTGACCAGGCCTACAACGCCGAGGAGACGGAAAGCACGCTCCAGATGAGCGACACGCAGATCGTCAGCTCCAAGGTCATCAACGAGATCCTCTTTCAATGGCTGCACGACCGCTCCAGCCAGACGCCTGCAGCCTTTACTCCACAGGTGCAGGTCGGCGGAGCCTTCACCACCGGCGGCAATCAGGAACAGGCCATTCAGGACCACACCGACCGCTACGAGCTTCAGGACATTGCGACCATCGCAACCAAGACCCATGCCATCGACGCAGGCTTCCGTCTGCGCATCCGGCGCGATGCGAACTCAGCCAACTCCGGCTTCAACGGCGTCTTTACCTTCGGTCAGCGCCCCTGTCCTCCCTCCGGCTGCCCGGCTACGCTGCCCGGCTGCAGCGGGACTTCCGCGAGCGGCTGCACCATCAGCGCACTCAGTGCCTACAAGATCACGCAGCTCGGCCTGCAGAATGGTGAATCCTTCAGCCAGATACTCGCGCAAGGCGGCGGCGCAAGCCAGCTCACCTACGTCACCGGCACTCCGGCGATCCTCGTTCACCTCACCGACGCCGGCATCTTCTACCAGGACGATTGGCGGGTCAGCAAAAATTTCACCTTCAGCTATGGCATGCGCTTCGAGACGCAGACCAATATCCCCGATCATGAAGACTGGGGACCGCGCCTGAGCTTCGCCTACGGCATCTCCCGCCACAACCACCCGCCGAAGACGGTCCTGCGCGGCGGATTCGGCATCTTCTATGACCGCTTCCACCTGGCGCAGATCCAGCAGGCAGCCCGTCAGAACAACATCGTGCAGAAGGAGACGGTAGTCGCCGATCCTGCCTGCTTCTTCACCTCCAACATCGCCCAGAACGACCTGGGCGCCTGCGCCGGTGCAGGCAGCACCAGCTCGCTCTCGGCGATTTACCAGATCGCGCCCAATCTGCATGCACCGCAGATCATTCAGGGCGCCTCTGGCATTGAGACCCAGGTTTCAAAGAACGCCACCTTCTCGCTCACCTATCTTGCCTCACGCGGCGAGTATCAGCTCGTCACGCGCAACGCCAACGCGCCTTATTCGCCCACCTACAATCCCGCCGAGGGCAATGTTTATCAGTACTACTCTGAGGGCCTTTTCAACCAGAACCAGCTCATTGCCAACTTCAATCTGCGCGCCGGGCAGAAGCTGTCTTTCTTCGGCTTCAATACGCTCAGCTACGCCAACAGCGATGCCAACGGCGTATCCTCGAACCCCTCGAATTCGGATAATCTTCACCAGGACTACGGACGCGCAGCCTTCGACTCGCGCGACCAGTTCTTCTTCATGGGTTCGTGGGCCGCGCCATATGCGCTGCGCGTGAGCCCCTTTGTCGTCTTCAACGCGGGCAGGCCATTCAACATCACGCTCAGCCAGGATCAGAACGGCGACTCCTTCTTCACCGACCGGCCGGCCTTTGCGCAGCCGGGCGACACTAACATTCTCAAGACGAGTTACGGCACATTCAACGTAACTCCCGGCCCCAATGAAGCGCCTATTCCGATCTACTATGGCAATGGTCCCAACCTCTTCGCCTTCAACCTGCGGCTGAGCAAGACCATCGGCTTCGGCCAGAAGACCAAGGCTGGCGGCGGCCCTGCCGGCGGCCCACATGGCGGCGGCCCGAGAGGCGGATTGGGTGGTCGCGGACTGAGCGGCGGTGGTCCGCATGGCGGCTTCGGTGACAATACCGGCCGTCGCTATAACCTGACCCTCAGCGCCCAGGCACTCAACCTCTTCAACGACATCAACCTCGCGCCCCCCACTGGCGTGGTTGATTCGCCCGAGTTTGGTCAATCCAATCAGCTTGCAGGCCGCATCTTCTCCTCCGGCTCGGCCAGCCGCCGCATCTTCCTGCAGGCAATCTTCACTTTTTAACCCTGGCGAGGCCTTCTTGCGTGTTGAAGGCCTCGCACTTTTTTCCGCAGCAACTTCCCCGGCTCGTCTCGCAGTTCCCTGGCGCTTCTCCCCCGATTGGCTGTTTTCAGTTCTCTGCGAGATATGTATCCTCGCTCTTTTGCTGCTCTTGCAGCAGTTGACCGGGCTATCCGGATGAGACAGGTGGGGATGAGAAACCGAATCGATCGCAGGGCGTTTCTGAAGACGGCAGGCAGCACGGCCTTGGGCGCAACAGCATTGTCACTCACGCGGCCCATGCTTGGGGAGGCGCCGCAGGCGCGAATCTCCTTTCGCAGCGCGTGGGCTCACGAGGTAAATCGCCCGTGGCCCGGGCCGGAATACTGGCCGAACCCGCTGCAGGACTGGCGGATTCGCGAAGGCCGGATGGAATGCTTCTCTCCCGGGGGTGATCGTAACGTAGCGCTCCTTACGCGGGACGTTGCCGAGCGCCCCGGCGATCTCACCCTCGGCGTACGCCTGGGCCGCCTCGACAGCGCTCCGCTCGAGAACGGATTTGTAGGATTCCGCATCGGCGCCAAAAGTCCCATGAATGACTACCGCGCCACTGCCATTTATGGACGCGGCATGCACGTCGGGATCAACGCCGATGGACGCCTCTTCATCGGAACCCTGGAAGCCGGTGCTCCGAAGGTCGACCTGGGGCGCGAGCTGCACTTGGAGCTGCACGCACAACCCTCTGGCACAGGCTACCTGGTGACGCTCCGCGCAACCAGCATGGACAGAAGTCACGCCGCCGAGACAGATCGGGAGGTGCCCGCGCAGTGGCTTACAGGCGGCGTTGCCCTTGTCTGCAGCTCGCAAGCTTCTGACTCTGCCCCCGCCGAGCCTGCTCCCATCAAGGACTTCAACTTTTATCCTCCTCACCAGCAGAGCGGCGGCGCCATGCGCTTCTGGTTCGCCGACTGGACCATCGGCGGCAGCAAGGTCGATCACCACGAGGAGCGCGCCTACGGGCCCATCCTCTTCACGCTCTACACCGTCAGCCGCGGCACGTTGAAGCTCTCCGCCCAGTTTCCTCCTCTGGGCATCTCCGGCAGCAGCGCGACTCTTCAGGAAAAAGACAGCAGTGGAGCGTGGAAGACGATTGCAACTGCCGGCCTCGATCCGGATGCGTGGAACGCGACCTTTCGCGTAGCCTCCTGGGACGCAACGCAGGACCGGCCCTACCGCGTGCTCTATTCCATGCCCGATGCGACCGGAACCCCGCAACAGTACGAATACACCGGAACCATCCGCAAAGACCCTGTCCAGAAGCAGGAGGTGGTGATTGGCCTGCTCACCTGCATCTGGGATTTCGGATTTCCGCATAATGATTTCACCACGCACCTCGCTTATCACAAGCCTGAAATCCTCTTCTGGACCGGCGACCAGATCTATGAGCCGGTTGGCGGATTCGGAGTGATCGAGAGCCGCGCTCCCGATCTCATTCAGCCAGCCATGTACGACTTCCTGCGCAAATGGTTCATCTTCGGCTGGGCCGTTCGCGGGCTCACCGCTGACATCCCCTCCGTCTGCATGACCGACGATCACGATATGTACCACGGAAATATCTGGGGTTGCGGCGGACGCCCGACCAATCCCGCAGCCGGCTACTCCGCCGCTGCGCAATCTACCGTCAACTACAAGGCAAGCG
>JAJXXG010001258.1 GCA_021781255.1 Acidobacteriota bacterium | reverse complement strand
CGAAGAGTCACGATGGTGTTCTTCAGTCAGTACATCGTTCAACGCGACCCTCGTTGGTTTGCAGATCCCGAGCGCTTTGTGCCGGAGCGCTTTTCGGCTGAGGCAAAGATCGGGAGGCCACGATTTGCGTATTTCCCCTTCGGGGGAGGTGGGCGGCAGTGCATTGGCGAATCATTTGCCTGGATGGAAGCGACGCTTGCACTGGCGACGATTGCGCAGCGGTGGAGAATCACAATTCCTGACGATCAAGTGATAGGGCTGCAGCCGAAGATTACATTGCGGCCGAAAAATGGCATCAGGGCTGTGCCCGTGGAGCGCGGCTGAACGCCCGGCAGGTGTGTGTCGGTTTGGATTCCGATACGAAGGCGAGCTGATGCACTAGACTCGAAGGGTGAGCTTCCGCGAATTTGTGGGCAATCAGGCGACGGTGACCAGGCTGCGCGAAAGCGTTCGTGCGGGCCGAGTTCCACAAGCGCTGATACTCGCCGGTCCTAAAGGCGCGGGCAAGTACACGCTGGCGCTGATGCTGGCTCGTGCCGTCAACTGCCTGGAGCACGTGGAGACTGAAGGCCTGCCCGACTACTGCGGGAAATGCAGGAACTGCGAACGAATTGGCGAAGCGGCGGCGCTGGATGAGCGTGTGGCCGAAGCCGTGGCGGCACGCGAAGAGATGCGCGACGTGGACAAGCGCGAAACGCGGATTCTGGTGCAAACGCATCCTGACGTCCTGATTGTGCCGCCGGATCCACCGCAGATGCTTATCAAGATCGGCCAGGTGCGGCAGGCGATTCATGCGGCGTACTATCGTCCGCCGATGGAGGCTAGACGCGCGTTCACGATCTTCACCTCTGGGGCCTTTATGAAAGAGGCTGCAAACAGCCTGCTGAAGCTGCTGGAGGAGCCTCCGGCAAACACAACCTTGATCTTGCTCACGGAAAATCCGCAGGAACTGCTGCCAACGATTCGTTCGCGCGCAATGACATTCAGAATTGGCGCGCTTTCCGCAGCGGACCTGGAGGTTTTGCTGACCGAGCGCAGGCCGGAGCTGAAACAGAAGGAGCGCATGCTGGCCGCGCGACTTGCTGAGGGTGCTGTGGGACGTGCATTGGGATTGAATCTCGATGAATATGTGGCAAGCCGGAAGGACGCTCTGCTTATTCTGCGAACGGCTCTGGATGAACCGGATTATTCGCAGCTTTTCCGCGTCACGGAGACATATCGCGGTGGAGCAGAGGGGCAGCAGAAGACCCTGAATCTGCTGCGTGCGCTGGGCTCGTTGCTGGAAGATTTGCTGCTGGTTGTGGCGGGGACTCCCGCGCTGGCGCGCAATATAGATCTAGAAACGGAGCTTGTGCGCATAGCTCAGGGAGTGACTGTGGACTGGCTGGACGGCGCAGCGCGAGCGCTGGCGCAGGTGGAACAGGGCATGCGTCGGAATCTTCTGCGGTCGCTTTCGCTGGAGGCCATGTCTGTGGGAATGGCTGAGCGCTGAAGCTTTCGCGTGGCATGGAAAACTCTGTGAAGGCAACCCCGGGGCTGTGCGGGAGCATCCCTCTTGAGTACAATCAAGCACTCATCCTTCAGCAGTCTTTGCCTTCAAAGCATTCCCTGCAAAGAAGGCATGTCGTTTCGTGATGCAACCCGGCCCGATCAGAGACTGAATTACATTTGCGTATTCAGCCTTCAATTCTTTCGTAGCGCTTTTCCAGCGAGCCTCACTTCTGCAAGGAGGACTGCTCTTATGATCCCCGAAGCTGTTTTGAACCATCCCGGAACTGAAGATTCTTCCCGCAACACCGGCTTGCGGCGTTCAAGCCCCGGCTTTGTGTCTCCCTCATTGCATTTGCACGCGCACGAGGCGGAGATGGAGGCCTCTCACCCGCATTCGGAGGTGTTCTATCTCCAAAAGCAGATTCATTCGCAAACTCCCATGGTGATCATGTTGGAGGATGGCGAGCGAGTGGAGGGGTACATTGAGTGGTATGACAGTAAGGCGTTGAAGGTGCGCGGCAAGAGGCGAACGCTGGTATACAAATCCGCCATTAAATATATGTACAAGTTGAGCGAGAATGGGCAGTAGCTGCTTGTATCGCGTGCATTTCCCTCGGCACTGAATAGATTGCTGTTGCGCTGGTTTGCCTCTGGATCAGGCGGTGCTTGCGGCCTTATGCAGACGGTCATGCAGCGCCTCTCCCAACCCATCCTTCGGGGGCAAAGGGCACACAATCACAGTACATCCCTCACTATCCAGGGTGCGAAGCCCTGCATAGAGTGATTGTGCAAGAGATTCCGGTACAGTCCAGCTACCCCAGCGGAAGATGTGCGCCCCGACCGGTGCAGAGGCAAGTAATTCTTCAGGTAGCATCAGGCCAAGGTGCTCGCCGGCGTGTTCGCTGATAGCTTGAGCCAAGCGTTCCGGCAGTTCAGCAAATGGGGCCTCCACGAGCAAGAGGCGCGCATGCGGTGCATAGTGGCGCAGGCCCACGCCAGGCGAGGGAAGCGCTTCGGGCGGTGCAGACTCAGCGGATGGTGCAGGCTGGTGGACCACCACAGGTCCAGCCACGGCCTCTATCTGCTCGGCAGTGATGGCTCCGGGGCGGTAGATCACCATGGGGCTTGAATTCGGATCCAGAACCGTAGATTCGAGACCGTGATGTGTGGGCCCGGCGTCGAGAATTGCGTCGATGCGGCCATCGAGGTCGTCCACAACATGTTGAGCTGTGGTCGGGCTCGTGTGGCCGAAGCGGTTCGCGCTGGGTGCGGCGACAGGTACACCGGCGAGGGCAATAAGACGGGCAGCAACCGGATGCGCCGGCATGCGAATCCCGACCAGCGGGCGCCCCGCGGTAACTGCGTCAGGTACGGCGGAGGAACGTGGCAACAGGAGAGTTAGCGGCCCGGGCCAGAAGGCCTCCATCAGCCGGCGTGCCGAGTCAGGAACGGCTGCGACCAGTTCGTGGAGCATGGGATTGTCTGCGGGCAGACCTGCAATGTGGACAATCACAGGGTCCCAGGAGGGACGGTCCTTTGCATGAAAGATGCGTGTTACAGCCTCAGAATTGAGCGCATCTGCACCCAGACCGTACACGGTCTCAGTGGGTAGCGCGACCAGGCCTCCGTGGCGCAATATCTCGGCAGCGCGAACCAATGCCACATTTGATGCAGGATCTTGGAGCCGATCCTGGTCCACACTGAGGCGCAGAGTCTGCATGGATTTATTGTCGCCGGTTGCGGCGCATATCGCCAACCACGACGTTCAACGGCCTGGGTCGAGACAATGCGGCAATTCTTGGGCATGCGCAGTTTTGATCCGCGGATTGCATCGTGAACCTTTCGCGGAAGAACCATCAGGTTGCATTGGATTCGAGTCACTTGCCAGCTTCAGCAGTTGCCGGGTGGCTATACTTGGGCTGTGAACAAAACCAGCCAGGGTCCCAGTTTTCTTGCGCGCTTTCAGCGCATTATGAGCGGGGGAACATATGTCGCTGAAGTTGATGGACTCCGCTTCATTGCGATTCTGTCTGTATTTGTCTACCACGTCGGCAGGATGACGGAGATTCGCGTTCATCCGTACATCGCACCGGCCAGTATGATTCTCGCTCTTATAGGCAAAGTAATCTTTCATGGCGATCGTGGAGTCGCCATCTTTTTTGCTATCAGTGGATTCATCCTTGGAATCCCATTTGCACGAGAAAGATTGCTGGATGGGCCAAAGGTCTCCATTCGGAAATATCTGTTGAGGCGGCTCACGCGGCTTGAACCGCCTTATATGATTAGCCAGCTTTTTCGCCTCTATCCGGTGATGCTGGCGCGATCATTGAGTTTTGCAAAGATTCTTCCGCATCTGCTCGCTGGTCTGTTCTACGTCCATCTGCTGTTGTACGGGACGTTCCCCACCGTTCAACTCGTCGGCTGGTCATTAGAGATGGAGATCCAGTTCTATCTTCTTGCGCCGTTGCTCGCAGCGGTGTTTTTCCGGAAATCCCCTTGGACACGCCGTGCTCTCCTGGTTGGCTTTCTGTTGCTTCATTCCGTCGTCGTTCCGCTGGTTGGCCCGGCTATTGTGGGCA
>JAJXXG010000926.1 GCA_021781255.1 Acidobacteriota bacterium | reverse complement strand
TGGCACGCCGCGGCTGCGGCGTTGTGCTGTGCGCTCATTGCCAAAGTCTTTCGGGGTAACGGTCATCGTGGATGAGGCGCACAATGCTGGCGGCGACGCGCGGGTGATCCTCGCGGTATGTGAAGCCAAACCACGCATCGTTCGTGCGAAGGACTTTTACCCGCGCGTTGCCGGCCAGGACCAGCTCATTGACGGCGCTGGGGAGGTAACATTCCGCTCGCTCGCTGGCGGAGTTGAGGGAGAGGAACGACTGGAAGCGCTCCTGCAATTGCGGGAAGATTGCGGGCGTGAATCCCCACATGTTCATTGACACGAGTTCGTCGCCGGTGAGCGTGGTTATCTGACCTGCTGCATCTTTGTTGATGGCGCCGTGGCCATCGCGCTCGATGTGCGTCAATTCAACGACGCCGCGTAGAAAATTGTCATCGCTCACATGGCACACGCCGCGCGACACGGAGCCGAAGTCGGAAAGGGTATTGCGCAGTACAAAGCCGACCATGGCGTAGTCCTGGGAGCCGGATTGCAAGTGCTCCGCCAGTACGCGATAGCTCTCCGCTCCGTAAAAGTCGTCGGCATTGATGACAGCGAAGGGCTCATGGACAGCGGCGGCTGCCGCGAGGATGGCGTGCGTGGTGCCCCAGGGCTTTGTTCTTCCGTGGGGCAAGGAAAAGCCGGGCGGGAGCATGTCCAGCTCCTGAAAGACATATTCAACGGCAATGCGCTGCTGGAAGCGCGAGCCAACGAATTGGCGGAAGACCTGTTCGATGTCCTTGCGAATGATGAACACGAGTTTGCCAAACCCGGCGCGCAGCGCGTCATAGATTGAATAGTCGATGATGGTTTCACCACAGGGGCCGACAGGATCAATCTGCTTGAGGCCTCCGTAGCGACTACCCATGCCGGCTGCGAGAACGACGAGTGTGGGAGGTGTCATCTGGCTTCTTTCATCGTGTGACTTCTGCGGTGTCTGGCGCATGCATTGAGAGATTCATCGAGGCGCTACGTCGAGTGTGAGTACCTGAAAGGGAGCGAGTCGAAAGGCATGCGGCTCGCGCGCATCAAGCGAAATCGCGGGGAGTCCGGCGTCCTCTTTCCACGGGCTCACGGCGGAGTAGTGGCGCGCAGCTTGCGGCGGAAGCTCGAAGGCGTCCTGCAGCTTTATCGCGATTGTCTGGTCGCGGTCGCTGGGATTACGCAGCACGAGGATGCCTTTCTGTGGCGTCCAGGAGGCCCATCCGTAGACTTCGAGGCGTGCGGGATCGCCGCCAATCCAGTGCGTGTCCTTCAACACGGCGGCGTTGGCGCGCGACCACTTTGCTGCTTCGGCGAGGTCGTTCCAATTGGTCTGAGTGAGCAGGGATGGAGTGATGTACATCTCCTGGAGCTGCGTGCCGGTGCCGAAGTAGGAGCGGACCTCATTGCGGAAGTCGTTGCCGGGGTCTGCGTTGAGGTGCTGGTGATCGCGCGCGTAGATGATGCCGTGGAGCATGAGCGAGTTGAGCGGATAGAGCGGTCCGCGCTGCACGACCTTCTGATAGGTCATGGCGTCGCGATAGGTAATCCAGCGTTCGCGGTATGTTCCAACGCCGGCGGTGCTGTCATCTTCGCCGCCGCGCCAGATGGAGTCAGCGTAAGCCAGCCAGAAGGGCGAGGGCCATGTGCCGGTGGTGAGATTGATAAATATGTCAGGCCTGGCGGTGCGCAGCTCGCCGATCAATTGGATTGCGGCGGCGAAATCACTGTCAAAGCGGCTGCCGGGAAAGACGGAGTTTGCATTGCCGGTGCCATCAAACTTGAACTGGTTGACACCGTAGCGGCGAATCATGTCAAGGCAGACATCGCGGAAGGCCGCGTAATACCTGGGTCCAGACAGTGCGTATCCATTGGCGACGATTTCGTATCCGGCGGCCCTGCCGAACTCGATTCGCTCCTGCCGGGGCTTTGAATAGCCGCCCCAGGGGGACATCCACACGCCGGGGCTTGCGCTGAATTTTGCGGCTGCTTCCTTGACTGGCGTGAAGCCGTTGGGAAATCCGTCGTTGAACTTCCAGAGCGATTTGTGATTGTCCCAGCCATCGTCAAAGAGGAATGAGTCGAGGGTGACGCCGCGCTTTACGGTGAGTTCGCGGCCGAAGGTATTCACGCGATCGAGCGCGCCGGCCTGATCATAGGGGGTGAAGTAGCCGAGGTCGTACCACGAGTTGTAGTGCAGGAACGTCCTGTAAGGATGGGCCCGCTCGCGTTCAAGGTATGCGAGGAAGTCACGGCGCATCTGCCCGGCTTGCGCAACGCCGATGACCGCGGAGTAGTTGATGGACTGACCTGCGCGCAGGGGAAGGTCGCGATCCATCCATGCGGATGCATGGCCGTTTGTGACGCTGCTCTGCGAGAGTGGATTTTCAAGCCCGAGGAACAGATTGCCAGCGACAATCGGCGAACCTTTCACAGTGCCGCTGACCTGCGCGTTGGGAAGAAGCAGGTCAATGAGTTGTACGCGGGTGATGGGAATGTCGCTGTTGGCCGCGGTGATGGAGAGGATCTGGCGGAGATAGGACGATCCATCGAAAAGGACAAGAGCCCACGCAATACGCAGCGAATGGTCGCTGCTCTCAAGTGAAGAGTCGAGTTCAACGCCATGCAGCCTGTCTGCGAGGCGGGAGGCATCCGGGCGCGGAGCGAGTTCGCGCGTTGTGGGCTGGCCGGTGAGGATCAGGTTGCTGGTGTTGTAGATCGTGCCATCGCGCAGAAGGATGACGAACGGTTCGGCAACAGGAATGTTTGTTCCGTGAAGGCGGTCGATGATGACGAGGCTGCCGAATTTGCCGTTTGATACCGACCAGCGGGCGCCGATGGAGTGATTCTGAAAGTGGAATTCATTGCCGGACTGCGTCACGGTGGCGCTGCCTGCTCCGGTGCTTTCCGCATTTCCAGCGGCGCTCGCAAAAGCGGCGAGCGCAGAAAGAGCAAGACTTGCCGTTATGTTTCGGAATATCTTCCGGGCGTGCATTCTTTCATCCTTTTGGGCTGCCCGGAAATTGTATCGCGGCGAGCGCTTTGCATGGGTTTGAGCAGCGACGCCGCATTCCAGTGCGCAGAGTGCTGCCGCATGTGGCCGTTGGCGTTATGATAGGCGCATGAGAGACAAGATTCGCTGGGGCGCATTGAGCACCGCTGCGATAGGCGTGAACAAGGTGTTGCCCGCGATGCAGCAGGGCAACTACTCGCGTGTTATGGCGATTGCATCGCGGGATCTGGCCAAGGCAAAAGAGGCAGCGGAGAAGCTTGGTGTTCCGACGGCGTATGGTTCATATGAAGAACTGCTTGCGGACCCGAATATCGATGCGATTTACAATCCTCTGCCGAATCAACTTCATGTGCCCTGGACAATCCGGGCTGCAGAGGCAGGCAAGCACGTGCTGTGTGAGAAGCCGCTGAGCCTGACGGTTGCTGAAGCGGAAATGCTGCTTGAAGTACGCGCGCGCACTGGAGTGAAGATTGGCGAAGCGTTCATGATTCGCAGTCACCCGCAGTGGGTGCGACTGCGTGAACTGCTGCACCAGGGGCGGATAGGTGAGCTGCGGGCCGTTGCGGGCTTCTTCAGCTATTTCAATATCGATCCCGGCAACATTCGTAATCAGGTGGAGAGCGGCGGCGGCGCGCTGCTGGACATTGGATGCTATCTGATCCACGCCTCGCGCTTTGGCTTTGGCGAGGAGCCGACGCGCGTGGTGGCGAGCATCGATCGTGACCCTGAGATGCAAACGGACCGGCTTACGTCGGCGCTGATGGAGTTTCCGAGCGGGCAGGCGATATTTACATGCAGCACGCAACTGATTGCATACCAGCGCGTGCAGTTTCTGGGCACACGTGGACGCATCGAGATCGAAATTCCGTTCAACGCGCCGAAGGATCGGCCAACGCGCCTTTTCATCGACAGCGGCGGCGACCTCTCCGGCAGCGGCATGACAACGGAGACCTTCCCTGTATGCGACCAGTACACGCTGCAGGGCGACGAGTTTTCGCGAGCGATTCTGGAAGACGCCGAGGCACCGGTACCGCTTGAAGATGCC
>JAJXXG010000592.1 GCA_021781255.1 Acidobacteriota bacterium | reverse complement strand
AAGCGGAAACCGCGCGAGCCATTCGCAGTCGCCAGAGAAGATACGGCAGCATGGTGAGCGAGAGAATCGCCAAAATGTGAATAACCTCCGAAAAAATACCCTGCACCGAAGACCCAAACGTGAAGCTCATGAGGATATCTCCCGCTCCGCTGGCGACGGATGAGCGACTCGCGTGAACCTGGGCCGTGCCCCCCAGCAATGCGAGCAGGACCAGGCCGGCAAGGGGCCAGACCGCCTTCAATCTTTGGCGGGCGGCAATGAGTAGCATGCCCCAGCCGATAACTACCGGCGCGCTGAAATAAATCAGTCTGCCCACGCCAAAATACCAAATCGCCAATCCATCGATTCGAGCGAAAGGCGTATCGGCTCCCGGCAGGAAGATCTTCCAGCCCGACCACAAAATTAAACAAGCAACGAAGTAGGCCCCAGCCAGAAGCAGGAGCGGAGTGAGACCGAACATCACCCACGGCGCCCGCACGCTCCAGGATAGGAATTGGCGCCGGTCCATCATCGCCTTGCTGAGTTCGTTCACCCCCCCGAGGCGGAGCAGCGCGGCGGATTCCGCATCCTGCCGACCGCGGCCCGCGCCCTCCTCTTCCGCCGTCAGGTCGGCCAGATGATCCGCGAGTTCGGTAAGATACCGCCTCACATGCCGTGGTGCAACGCCTGCCCGCAGCAGACGTTCGCGCAGTTCATGAAATGGCTCCGCCATGTTGCCCTCCCGTCAGCATCTTGTGAATTGCACTCGCCAGAGTGGCCCAGGTCTCCGACAGCTCAGACGCCCGCCGCGATCCGGCGGGCGTTACCGAATAGTAGATACGGCTCCGGCCATTGACGGTCTTTCGCCGCGAGGTTAGCGCCCCATCGTGCTCCAACGTGTGCAGCACCGGATAGACCACACCTTCTCCGACGGCAACGACCGCATCAGTACGGCTGCGGATCGCCTGAACGATTTCATAGCCATACATCTCCTCCTGCTGGAGCAGCCTCAGAATCAGGAGCTCCGGAACCCCATTCATGAAATTTGGATTGGTTTCGCGCCCAGCCATCGAGAACCATGATACCTCGAACTGCAAGGTATAGAAAGATCGATGACATATTCGCTGGCAAAAGAAAACATCGTCGATTTGCGATCAGTCCCACCGCCTCCCATGCCATTTGCCAATGCAATGTGATGAAATCTATTGGTGGGGCCTCCAGCTCCAAACCGCCCCATCGACCACAAAGGAAGAGATGCGCATACCACTCCTGGCACTTGCTGTCGCCGCCTTCGGCATCGGCACCTCGGAATTCATCATCATGGGCCTGCTGCCTAATCTGGCGTCCAGCTTCCACGTCAGCATCCCCCGCGCCGGCATGCTCGTCTCCGGATACGCCCTCAGCGTCACCATCGGCTCGCCCATCGTCGCCGTCGCCATCGCCCGCCTTGAGCGCAAGACCGCGCTGCTGCTTCTCATGGGCATCTTCACCCTCGGCAACCTTGCCTGCGCCGTCGCCCCCACCTACGGCCTGCTCTTCTCCGCCCGCATCCTCACTGCCCTCTGCCACGGCGCATTCTTCGGAACAGGCAGCATCGTCGCCGCCGACCTCGTACCCAGAAAGCAGCGCGCGCAGGCCATCGCCCTCATGTTCTCCGGCCTCACCCTCGCCAACGTCCTCGGCGTTCCCGCGGGCACCGCGCTCGGTCAGGCCTTCGGCTGGCGAGCCTCCTTCTGGGCCATCGTTCCCATTGGCCTCATCGCCTCCGCGTTTCTCTTCTGGCTGCTCCCCCGCCAGCCCGCGGGCGACAACAGCCTCATCCACGAGTTCAGAATCCTCCGCCGCCCGCAGGTCCTGCTCGTTCTCGCCATGAGCACCCTCGCCTCGGCATCCCTCTTCTGTGTCTTCACCTACATCGCGCCCATGCTTGAGACCGTCACCGGAATCTCGCCGCACGCCGTCACCATCGTCCTCCTGCTCTTCGGCATCGGCATCACCGGCGGCAACTTCCTCGGCGGCTGGCTTAGTGACTGGCGCCAGATGCCGTCCATCATCGGCACCCTCGTCGTTCTCCTCTTCGTCCTTCTCTCCCTCTACAGCGCCGAACACTTCGTCATCCCCGCCGTCGGCATCATCCTCTTCTGGGGCTTCGTCCAGTTCGCCGCCGGCTCGCCCTTGCAGGCGCGTATCGTTGAGCAGGCCCACGGAGCCGCCAACCTCGCCTCCACCCTCAATCAGGGAGCCTTCAACCTCGGCAACGCCCTCGGAGCCTCCATCGGCGGCGTCATGCTCTCCATCGGCTTCGGCTACAGGAGCCTGCCGCTCGCCAGCGCCGTCGTCGCCGTCCTCGCTCTCCTGCTCGCCCTCTGGTCCTTCCGCCTCGACCGCCACGAGTCCGCCACCCGCGAACTCGCCTCCCTCGCCGCCGGCGAATACTGATCCAAAGGGAATGGCCCTGCGCCGCCACGGCGCAGGGCCATTCACCTACTCCAGCCTTACTTCAGGTTAATGTTCAACGAGCCGATATACTCCCGCGGCGCGCCCGGATCCACCAGCGTATATCCTCCAAAGCTCGTGCCGAAGTAGCCGCCGCTCGTGATGTACGCCGTCGGGTTGTACTCCTTGTTGAACAGGTTCTCGACACCCAGCGAGAGCTTCAGCGGAATCTTCGACATCCACGACGGCAGGCTGCTGAAGTAGCGTCCCGTTCCATCGAGCGATGCATCCATGTTCAAGTTCACCACCCCATACCCCGGCGACGTCTGCTTGGTCGGCCCCGACGTCACATTGCTGAAGAGATACCGCGTCCCCACATACTGCCACCACAGCCCCGGCGTAAACACGATGCCTTTATCGTCCGCCTTCAGCAGCGAAGTCAGCCCGAGGTTGGTCGTGTACTTCGGCGTATTTGAGATCGGATAGCTCGCAAAGTTCGTCGTCGATCCCCCCGGCACATAGGAGAGGAAGTAGTCATGCTGCACAATCGCGTTGCCATGCACCTGCACAAAGCGGTTAGGCGCTTCGTCGAAGTTGATCGACACCCCGTTATAGGCCGCCGACGCCAGCGAGAAGGTAGCCGGCACTGAAGTATTTGAGAACTGCACGATCACCGTCTCGTTGGTCAGCTTCTCGTGGTAAAAAGTCGCATCCAGCGAGCATGTCCCAAAGATCGGCGCCGGACACTTCGTCACCAGCAGCCCTGCCTCTGAGTTCGCGCTCTTCACCGCCTTCAACGCATTCAGGTCGACTGACTTGGCCGAGCGGTTCGCGCCAAACGCCCCATCCGTCGGGTTCTGATAGGTGATGGCAAAGTTGCCATGCAGCGTCAGCCAGTCGATCGCATGATACTGCGCACCGACGGAGGGCGACAGCTTTGAGAAGTTCTTGCTCGCGTCCGCAGCCAGCTCCGGATCGTTTGCCGGCGGTGAATTCGGAAACTCCGACAGCCCCGTGTTGAAGAAGCTCGTCCGGAACATCTGCTCCGCCAGCCCCGGCGTAATGCTGATCTTCTGGTGCCACATGTCTATCCGGTCCTGCACAAACAGAAACCCGTAGTCGTTGTGCATCTTGAAGGCGTTGAAGAAGCTTGGACTATCCTTGCTCGTCCCCAGGTTCGGGTTGAACAGCGCCACCTTCGAGTGATACATCCCGTGCATCAGGTAGCCGCCAAACGATATGTCGTTATGCGGAGCTCTCGTTGAAAAAACCGCGCGGTCGCCGAACTCATTGGAAGATGGGTCATACCACTCCGAGTGCGTATTCGCCAGCGGCCCGTAGTAGTTCACGACCCGGTTATGCAGCCGGTAGCCATGCCGGTACCAGCTTGAGGCGTCCAGGTTCAGGTTCTGTGCCAGCGCCACCTGCAGCTTCGCATACACAATGTCGCTCTGCGTCTTGATCTGCTTGAACCACACATCCTTCGCCAGCGATGAGTAGAACCCGCTCGTCGGCTGGCTGTAGAGCTGTGCATCCGGCGGAATCGGCGTACTCGGCGACGCATCCACGCCGTACAGTCCCGTCGTCGTCACCGCATCGCCGTTTTCACTGATCGGCGTCAGCGGCACAAAGTTGGGCCGATACTCCGTGTTGCGC
>JAJXXG010001295.1 GCA_021781255.1 Acidobacteriota bacterium | reverse complement strand
TCAAAGTGCCGTCGACGATCTTTCCAAAACCGTCTGCAACATATACATCGCCGATTTGCAGTTCATTGATGGGCCAGCTATTGTTGTCGCCCACACGCCCCTCCGCTTTGCCCTCGGCATGGATCGCCCTGGCCATATCCGGGCGCGTGGGCATGTATTGCGCTGTGAGTGCGCGTCCAGCAAAGGGCTTTTCTATATGCAGCGCCTGCCAGCCGGTCTCGAATTGATTGCGGTATCCATGCGCGCGCAGATATTCCCACACATCTTCGATGGTCATATCCACTGCTCGCTTCAGCAGCGAGTCCGGCAGCTTTGGCCGCCCATCGGGGAAGCGGTCGCCCTTCCACTCCGAGGTATAGAAGAGGATTTGATCGCGCGTCATCTTTACCTGGCTGAATGCAGGTGCTGCTCCCAGCAGGGCGCAAGCAGCCAGAACGATTCCAATTGCCTTTTTCATGCAGCTATTCCTCTCAGGTTCGTACTCATCCGCACAATCGCGTGCTGCTCTACGGATTCTAAATTCAATCTCGAAGACCATCCAATGGAGGGCTCAGTGAAAGGCGGCGCAGCAAACTGGCGACGCTTGAGCGCATGGATGGGCGGCGATCCAGGAGCACAGCCATTGTAAGACTCCCAGGAAGCGTTAAGGCCTCTGAGCGCTGGCGAATCGACAAAACGATCCCGTGGGATGCGTCGGGAACGTTATGATGGGTATGGCTCGATTGGAAAGAAAGGTCTGCGCTCGATCACGGCGCTGAGGTTGCCGAATGCGAACGGAGCATTGCCTGGCAAGGCGCGGCCCCCGGAGCGTTTGAATGGAACAGGCCATTGAAACGTGCGACGCGTGAGCCATTGAAATGCAGATGACACCAGCAGATGCATGAAGCAAGTCACATTTGCCCGGATGGCGAAACTGGCAGACGCAGCGGACTTAAAATCCGCAGGAGCTTACCCTCCGTGGGGGTTCAAGTCCCCCTCCGGGCACCAACAAAATAAAAGACTTATGTGAAATTGCCTCGCTGATATGCGAGGCCATTTCAGTGCCAGTGGCTGTAATGGTGGCTGTTGACTCCCTCATTACGTACCGGCGAACTTGGAGAGGGAATCAAGCACAGACAGCTTGTGATCCGGAGATAGATGGGCATACCTCGCGCTCATACTCACGGTCTTGTGCCCTGCTAGTTCCTGAATCTCTTTGATGCTGGCTCCGCTCATGGCAAGCCAACTGCAAAAGGTATGCCGGTTGCAGTGCCATGTATAGCCGGTGATTTCTGACCTTTCAAGAGCAGGGACGAACCACCAAGCCGTCGAATGGTCGCTGCGCTCAGACGTGAATACCGGCCCTGTGGCCCTGCCTGTGGGCTTGATGGACTCCATAGCGGCAACAGCGTCAGCGTCCAGGTAGACCGTCCTGGCGGAGCCGTTCTTTGTGTCTGTGAGCCGTATTGTGCGCTTGCTCAAGTCCACCTGCGGCCACTCCACCGTGTATTGCTCACTGAGCCTCATGCCTGAGTGAACGCTAACGATGAAGTCTGGTAGCTTGCTGGGGGTCAGTTCCTGAATAGCCGCGCTCAAGCTGGCGTATTCCAGTTTCGAGAGGAACCGGAGGCGTCCACCATTTTCCCTCCGCTGTTTAACGCTGCTAACAGGATTATCCTTCACCTTGCCATCAGCTTTACCGAGTTTATAGGCCAGTGAGAGCAGGGCTTTGTATCGGTTACTGGTCGCTGCTTTGCGCTTGAGGAGCCATTCAGCGATTTCTGAGGGCTTGAAGTCGTCGGCTATGCGGTCGCCAATATCGGCTTTGATGATTGCTCCTCTGCTCAGATAGTTTCTAACGTCCTTGTTGTAAGTTTTGGCGTAAGTCAAGGCCAAATCCACCAAGTCGGCAACGGTGGTCTTGCGACTGCTCACCCGCAGCGTGGGAACGATCTTAGCTTCTCTGGCTTCATTTCTGCGCATTTCAGCGGCTTTGATAGCTGCCGACTTGCGCCCGATCTTCTGCCGGTGTCGCAGGCCTTCGCTGTCATACCAGAGAATCCAATACTCGCCACTGCCGGGGACTTTCTCAAATACACCCCTCGGTAGTTTTTCCTTCGCCAGATTCCTTGCTCTTGGCATTGTTGTTCCTCCGATGGTTGTCATTGCGGACTATCAAAGAACAATAATCCGCAATTACAGCCACTGTCAAGTATGTAACGGTTATGCTATCGCTGTTGCGAGGTCGCGCGGTGAGTCGTAGTGATTGCCCTGTGCGAATCGAGAGAGCGAGCCGTGAGGAACGAGGACCTTTTTCCCGATGCGGCGCGTTTCCAGCTCTCTTGCTGCAATCAGGTAATCGAGAGTGCGGACGGATACGGATAACTGCCGCGCAGCTTCCTTGCGGTCGTAGAGCAGACGATGAAGTGGCGAGGTCACGTTTGTGTTTAGTGGCATTGCTGTATTTATCTCCAATTGAAAATTGAAAAGCCTCCGCCGATTCCACGGCTGGAGGCTTCAAGTTCTGTAATGTTGGGTCCCCTTTGAACGAGGTTTGGGAAGGGGCCGGGGGATTCCGGTCGGGTTCCCTTGGGCGTAGTTTCAGATTGACGAAAATCGAACTAGGCGAGCGGCAGTTGAGCTTCGGCAAATACTCCAAGAGGCAGGCCGTCTTTGCTCACGTTCTCGCTTCCGGTGAATCTTCCTTCTTCGTTGATGCCCAGAAATCGGTTGAGTTCACGCTCGGAAATGCGCAGATCATCGGAGAGCATGACTGCGTTCAGCCGGTCATCGTGGATGTGGTGCGCCTCATCGTTGAAAATGGCCAGCTCGTCAATCTCACGCACGATTTCGCCCAGATCGGTGTTGCTGTCGGTTGTCTTTCCGACCGGCTTGTCTCCGAACGGCGCAAGGAAATAGTCGCGCAGGTCGTCGTCTTCGATGGACGGTTCCTTTACATCGCCCAGATAAACACGGTGAATGTTCGTCAGAAAGATGTTGCCCGTTGGCCGGACGATTCGCACGTCATCCTGAATGTGAAGCGCAATCTGGAAATCGTCGCGCCAGTTCTGACCGCCGTATCCGTTATCGGGCAGGATGGGGTCATTGAAGAAAATGCGCAAGCCGTCGAAGTCGGTTCTGAGCCGGTCCAGGACGATGATGTTTGGCGCTATGAGGAGAAAGTTGCGCGCCAGCGTGGAATCGGCTTCATAGAGCTTGTGGAAGTAGCTCCAGGCCATGAGCAGGGAGAGGACCTTGGTCTTGCCTGCGCCCGTCGCCATCTTGACGACGTAGCGCGGCCAGTCCTCATCGAACATATTCAGGGTGATATTGAGCGAAGAATCGTAGCGCAGGAGGTCGTATTTGTCGCGCGCACGGCGGACCTCGTACAGCCAGATAACGGACTCGACGGCTTCCCGCTGGGCAAAGTAGTACCGGAAGAGGCTCTGTGTGCCGTCTGCTTGCTCCTGGAGGTGATCTGTCTCAAACCACCAGGAGAGCAGGGACCGGGACGTTGCAGACGCGCCAGCGTATCCCGACGCGCGCCACGCTGCCACACCTTCCCGGACCTTGGCCACCAGGGGCGGCAGGAGCTTGTCGTATGCGGTTTCGCGGAGGCTCTCTGCCGCTGGGAACCAGCGAAGCTCTGGGAGTAGCGGTTCGTATGGAGAGCGTGGAAAATCAGGGTGTAGCGCCATCGTTAAGAGTTCCTTAGAAAGTCCCCTCGGTCGTTTTTCCGTGACTGTTGGCCACAACAGGGCAACAGGTGACGTTCGCTATCCCAAACGCCTGGGAAGGCTTGCGGCTCATCTTACGCGCAGTGAAATTGTGCAGAGACAGGGTAGCATCGGGGGCATGAATCACGTTTTGGGGATTATTGGCGGGGTGATTCTCCAGGAGAAAATGCGATTTGTGGGTGGCTGTTATGGTGGCTGTTTATGTGGTGATCTTGGACGACAGATTGCGACATTGTGCAGTGAGGGTGTCAACGCAAGCGATTGATTTAATGCGAATTATTCTGGATATTGCGACAATGTGCAGCATAAGGCAAAGTCGCATAAATCGGACTTAAAATCCGCAGGAGCTTACCCTCCGT
>JAJXXG010000363.1 GCA_021781255.1 Acidobacteriota bacterium | reverse complement strand
AACGTAGTCACTCGACGACATGGAGATGGTTTGAGAAGAGCCTGTCCTACTCGAATGCCCGGCTGTCGCAAGCGCTCCTGGTTGCGGGCTGGCGAAGTGACAACAAGAGGATGATCGAAGTAGGATACGAGTCCCTCTACTGGCTGATGAGCGTCCAGCACCATCAGGAAGATGATCTATTCGTTCCGATAGGCTCCAGGGGATTCTTCACGCAGGGCGGGGAAAAGGCACGCTTCGACCAACAACCTGTCGAAGCCTGTGCAACCATTTCAGCCTGTTTACAGGCATTTCGCCTCACGGCAGAACAGCATTGGCTGGACGAAGCATGGTTTGCCTTCCGCTGGTTTCTCGGGGAGAACGATCTGCAGGTTCCGCTCTACGATGCGACCACTGGCGGCTGCAGAGATGGTCTCCATCCTGATCGCGTCAATGAAAACCAGGGAGCCGAATCAACGCTCTCCTTCCTGATGGCATTGATTGAAATGCGAAGCATAGAAATTCCCACAGCAGAAAACATGAGTACCGAAATGAGCGTTTCTCTTTGACTCCGATTATGCTTTCGGCAACACAGTCCAAGTCTCCTGCCGCCAACCAGCCAGAGCTGCAAGAGCAGGCGGAATATTCCTTATTCACCCGTCATCCTGGCAATCCAATCCTCAGCCGAAAAGATTGGCCGTATCCGGTGAACAGTGTTTTCAATGCTGGAGCAACGCGCTTGCCGGATGGAGACACCCTCTTGCTTTGCCGTGTGGAAGACCGACGAGGCCTGTCGCATCTTTGTGCTGCTCGTTCGGCCAACGGAGTTGATGGGTGGCGAATCGATCCGCAACCGACTCTGGCGCCAAATCCTCAGGAATATCCGGAGGAGATCTGGGGTATTGAAGATCCACGGATCACCTACGTTCCAGAACTTCAGCAATATGCCATTGCTTACACCTCCTTCGCCCGGGGTGGTCCCGGCGTTTCCCTTGCACTGACCAGGGACTTCAAAAGCTTTGAACGATATGGCGTCATCATGCCGCCTGAAGACAAAGACGCTGCATTGCTGCCGCGCAGGATCGGAGGCTTCTGGGCATTGATCCACCGCCCGGTGACGACCATGGGCGCTCACATGTGGATCTCGTACTCACCGGACCTGCACAACTGGGGCAATCATAAGGTGATACTCCAGGCACGACGCGGTGGATGGTGGGACGCAAACAAGATTGGCCTTTGCTCGCCACCGATTGAAACGGCGAAGGGCTGGCTGGTGCTTTATCACGGTGTCCGCCATACAGCATCCGGCAGCATCTATCGCCTTGGACTTGCTCTTTTTGATATCGACAGGCCGGATATTTGTCTGCAACGAGGGGATTCCTGGATGTTCGGCCCCGAGGCCGACTATGAACGGACGGGAGATGTTCGCGATGTCGTCTTCCCCTGTGGCCAGACTATCGCGCCGGATGGAGACACAATCCAGCTCTACTACGGAGCAGCCGATTCTTGTATGGCCATGGCCACCGGCAGCATCCGCGCTCTTCTCTCCTGGCTGGATGCGCACTCCAGCACGGAGGATGAGAGTGTATTGCCAGCCGCGCCGGAAGGAGATCAACAATGGATAGCGCAGGTCTGAATTGGCCTGGCAATGTCCCCCGGCTACTCTGGCTGCGTCGAGAATGTCCGCTCTGCAGTTCAATCGAATTCAAAACTGCCGACGCACACCCTCTTGATCGCCTGCTGAGACTACTCATGCTCCGTCCGGTTCGCTGTGCCAACTGCTGGCGACGATACTATTGGTTCGCAAAGAGAGACGCGGATAAAACATAGCTTCAGGAAATACATGGAATGATGATGAGCAATTCACAATACCCATTCAGTCATACTTCAAACGATCTGCTGTTCAGCCTGGAGGGAGATAGTTCCCGCAAAAGCTTGAACTATGAGATCGTCGCGCAAAGCTTGGAAGAAGTGCAGAACATACAGAACGCACCAGCCGTCAGCATGGGACCGTATCTGATCGACTCTGGACAAAGCCAGCTTTTGACCACAGTTAGTATCTACGCACAAAGAGGCGAAGTGCGGGAGCAGATGCGACTCTTCTATATGAATGACATAGCGCTTCGTATCTGGAAGGCAATGGGCAAGGAACCAAATTTGATCGGTGCGCAGCATCGCCCACCCCAAACTGCTCAACTGGCCTTCGGAGTTCCATTCAGTGAATAGGTGCCTGAGGGCAGCCCCTCGCAGCAGGCTGATACCGCAAGTCCAGAGTCGGAACAGTTTTTGTCGCGGCACGCCAATGCGATCCTAGCCATATATTTGTATACAAAGGCGATCACGAGCAAAAAGCAGCGGGATCAAAGCCGGGCCGATTACACGATGTTCGGGAAAAAGGAGAAGGCTCAGCGCCAGCCAAAATCAGCAACTAACCTCCTTGGTTCGAGGTCTGCCTGCGGCTAAGGTGTGGAAGGATATGGTAGGCACGAGCGGATTCGAACCGCTGACCTCTACCGTGTCAAAATCCAAGCATCTTGTAATTCAACAACTTACAGGCTATCTAGGACTGCCAAAATCCATCTAAATCCGTAATAGTCAGTATCGAAAGCGGAACGACAATTCGAACGTTGATCTAGGAAGCTGTCCAGAAACTAAGTAAAGCGACGCAGGAGTAGTAGATGGGCAAAGGCGATGTGGATGATGTTTTCCGCTGAGGTGTGGCGGAGTTCGTAGTCTTTGCTGAGCCCGCGTGACCAATTGAGCCATGCGAAGGTGCGTTCGACGATCCAGCGCTTGGGCAATACCTGGAACGTGTGCAACTCATTGCGTTTGACCACTTCCACGTCGTATCTGGACATCTTTTTTGCCCAGCCGATGAGCTTGCGCATTGCGTTGCGGGATGCATAAGATGCGGCAACACAACTGCGGTATGCAGTGGCCTTAGCCAAGTATGGGGACCAGGTACAGGACCTTGATGGCCTGTCTCGTACCATTCGTATACCCGATGCACCTTGTGTTGCTGGTGCGTTATGTGCGCCTTCCTGCAGGTACCTCGGAGATCAAATACAATCCGGTGGGTAAATCAGGCTTCTGCGTCGTGAGTGAGTGCGACCCGGATGGGGTCGACCTGCGCTTCTACCTGACGAGGTACGGGGATTTTCTGGATCGGATACCTCCGCTCTCTCCTCATCAACTCGACGCGATCGCCGCCGTGGAGCGGATGACAACTGAGGAGTTCTTGCAGTCCGCCCATGAAAATGGCGTGCATGACGACGCCTTGATTCACACTATCGGGCAGACATACAACGCCGAACGGAAATCTAACTAGCGGGCTCCTATACCGTAAGACCCGTATCTGGAGGCGGCCGAGCTCGGTTTCGACCATCTGAGCTCGATTCGCCTGTATACTCGTGACCTGGGCCTGATCGCCAACCACGGAAGCGCTGGTTTGTCGGCGAGTCGATCAACAATGCCCTTCACGTCTACGACAACAAGAAGTCGATGATCTCGTCAACGAGCCTAGCCTCGAACTGCTCTACAAGCTGCGCAACCTGATCATTGTCCAGATTCAGGACGATCTTATGACCGGAGCCGTGCAAAGTGGACGAGGATACGCAGCGCCACCTTGCACGGCGAGCAGGAGCACGAGTTCGACAATGCCAACCCGGTCCCCGCCAAAATGACGGCCGAACTGGCCGACGAGCTCGAATCGTTTGCCTCCCCGGGCGGGTTTCGTCTCGCCAGGTTTTTTCGAGCTCACTCCAGAACCAAGGTGCCTACTCGGTAGGTTAAAAATTTAGAGGAGCATTGCCAAAGCACGCTCAGCAAAGTTGACTGAGTCTGCGTCGGCACGGAAGATCTGGGTATGGGCGCAAAGTCCTGCAAGTCTATTGAGTTGGTCCTTCTCAGCGATACGCATGAGCTGCATCGAGAGCTTGATGTCCCTTACGGCGATGTCCTGATCTACGCAGGCGATTTTACGATGTTCAATCGCAGTCTCCGCGCTATAGAGGACTTCAATGCGTGGCTGGGAGAACTGCCGCATCGTCATAAGATTGTCGTTCCTGGAAATCATGAATTTTTTCTCGAAAGCGATCCGTC
>JAJXXG010000997.1 GCA_021781255.1 Acidobacteriota bacterium | reverse complement strand
TTGGCCATGTGGGCGATCCGCAGCGAGTCTCGACCTGAATCGGGTCGCTCATTCAGCTTTCTGTACACGGCCAACGTCATCGGCGCCATGGTTGGCGCAATCATTCCTGCCGTCCTAATCGAGGAATGCGGATTTCACGGCACGCTCTACATCGGCACTGGTTTGAATGCCGTGATTGCAGGCAGCGCGTTCGCGTGCTCGTTCCGCTGGCGCAGGCCGATCTCCGGTTCCGCGACTGCGCCGCCGGAAGTGATTGCAGCCAAGCCGCAATCGACTGCCGTGGATGGACCCCGCGTGATGACGCTGCTTTTCCTGACGGGGTTTGCCACCATGGGTATGGAGGTGATCTGGATCAGGCTTTACATGACTTTCATTGGCCCTCTTGTCTACTCGTTTGCGTTAATCCTGCTGGCGTACCTGGGAGCGACGGCGGTCGGAGCACGGCTTTACACGCGGAGGGGCGTTGCGGGCGGATCGCGTCTTCCCTGGATTCTGCTTGGCTTGTTGAGCCTTGTGCCCCTAATTACGGCCGATCCAAGGGTTCCCTTGCTTGCGCCGTTTCGAGTTGTTCTTGGCGTCCTGTTCGTTTCAGGGGTCATCGGATTTCTCACACCCATGCTGGTCGATCATTGGTCGGGTGGAGACGCAGACCGGGCGGGCAAGGCTTACGCAGTGAACGTACTTGGCTGCATTCTTGGTCCGCTCTTTGCGAGCTTTGTTTTGTTGCCGCATCTGAGCGAACGCCATTCTCTGGCGATCTTTGCCTTCCCCTGGTTTGCCATGATGGTTCCGTGGCGGGGTAGCAAGTCACTCACGGCTCGATCGAGCGTCGTCGGTTTCGCCAGCGTGGCCGCGGCGTTGCTGGTATTCATTTTCACGCGCGACTATACAATGTTGTTTCCACGGGGCAAGATTCTACGCGATAGTACGGCAACGGTGATTGCGGCTGGAAGTGGAATGAATCGGAAACTCCTGACTAACGGAGTGGGGATGACTTCCCTCACTCCGATCACCAAAATGATGGCACATTTCTCGCTTGCCTCACTCGATCATCCCCCGCAGAACATGCTCGTCATTTGTTTTGGAATGGGCACAACTTTCCGTTCCGGTCTCACATGGAACATCCCTGTCACCGCAGTCGAACTGGTGCCTAGCGTTCCCAAACTGTTTCCTTACTTCCACGAAGACGCAGCGCGGGTGATGGCATCGCCCCATGCACATGTCGTGATCGATGATGGGCGTCGGTACCTCGAGCGCACGGATCAAAAATTCGACGTAATTGCTATCGATCCACCGCCCCCTGTGGTTGCCGCGTCTTCAAGCCTGCTCTATTCAGTTGAGTTCTATTCCATCGCAAAGCGGCATTTATCTCCGCACGGCATACTGGCGCAATGGCTGCCCCTTGGCGATGATGCCGATCTGGCCTCAGTTACGAGAGCGTTGGTCTATTCCTTTCCTAATGTGCGCATTTATCGATCAGTAAGCGGCTGGGGATGGCACTTTTTTGCCAGTATGGATCCGATTCCCGAACCGAAAGCCGATGAATTGCTCGGGCGCATGCCTGCCACAGCCGTGACCGACATGATGGAGTGGGGGCCGGAGAAAACGCCTCGGGAGCAGCTTCAGCTGATGCTTGCGCATAGCATCGCGCCTGAAGAATTCATTTCGCGTGCTCCCAAGTATCCTGCGCTTCGCGATGATCACCCAGTGAATGAGTACTTCATTGTTCGCACGTTCCAAGCGGCTTTGGCAAGGCAAAGTAGTCCGATGCATTGACGGCTCGCGGTCACTGTCTGTTTCCCTCGCCGTCCTTCCTCTAATTGAGAAGACCCATCTTCTTGGCGACGCGCTCCAGCGTTTCGAGGGCGCGGTCCATCTGCGCTCGGGTGTGCTCGCTGGTGAGGATGAGGCGGATGCGGGCCTTGCCTTCTGGCACGGTGGGGTAGGCGATGCCGGTACCCATGACGCCTTCGTCGAAGAGCGCGCGGCTGAATTCCATGGCCGCGCGGCCCTCGCCCACGATGATCGGCGTAATCGGCGTCTGCGTCGCAGGCGTGGTGACTCCGCCGATGTTGAAGCCCAGCTTGTGCAGCGCGCCCTGGAAGTAGTGTGTGTTGTCCCACAGGCGCTGAATCCGCTCGGGCTCTGCCTCGAGAATGTCAAAGGCGGCGATGCAGGTGGCGGCGACCGACGGCGGATGCGAGGTGGAGAAGAGGAATGGGCGGGCGCGGTGGTAGAGGTAGTCGATGAGGTCGCGGCTGCCGCAGACGTAGCCGCCGAGCGCTCCGATGGCCTTGGAGAGCGTTCCGACCTGGACATCGACGCGGCCATGCATGCCGAAGTGGTCAATGCTGCCGCGACCGTTGCGCCCGAGGACGCCGGAGGCATGCGCGTCGTCCACCATATTGATGGCGCCGTACTTTTCGGCGAGCGCGGCGAGCTTGTCGACGGGACCGATGTCGCCGTCCATGGAGAAGACGCCGTCGGTGATGACGAGCTTGTGGCCGGGTTCGTTGGCAACCTCTTTGAGCAGCTCTTCGCAGTGGGCGACATCTTTGTGCCGGAAAACTCTGATTTTGGCGCGGGAGAGGCGCGCGCCGTCGATGATGCTGGCGTGGTTGAGCTCGTCGGAGAGGATGAAGTCCTCTTTGCCGAGGATGGCGCTGACGGTGCCGGCATTGGCCGCAAAGCCGCTCTGGAAGACGACGCAGGCTTCCACGTTTTTGAAGCGGGCGATGCGCTCTTCGAGCTCCATGTGGATGCGCATGGTGCCGGCGATGGTCCTTACCGCTCCGGAGCCGACGCCGTAGGTGCGCGTGGCGGCGATGGCGGCCTCGATGAGTTTGGGGTGGTTGGCCAGGCCGAGATAGTTGTTGCTGGCGAGGTTGATGACCTCGCGGCCGTCGTAGTGGCAGACGGGGGCCTGCTGGTCGTCGAGCACGCGCAGGCGGAAGTGGGTGCCTTTGGCCTTGAGTTCGTCGAGTGCGGCGGTGAGATAGGCGAGCTGCGGGCGGGTAGCGGTCTCAGGCATGGCGTTGCACCTCAAAGAGAAAGCATAGCGCGGCGCGGCCCGGAATGGATGTAAGGGGAACGGGTGTGAGGCACGCATGTCAGGAGCGCGTGTGAGGGCGGCGCGGTGCGGCCGGGTCAGGCGAGGAACCAGTCCCACTGCTCCTGTGTGAGCGGGACGACGGAGAGGCGGCCGATGACGAGCAGCGGAGAGCCGGCAAAGAGCGGCTCGGCCTTGATGGCGGCGAGGGTTTTGGGATGCCTGAGGCGCTTGCCGGCTTTGACCTTGACGATGGGGACTTTGGGGTCGGTGGCTTCGACGCTGGCCACGGCGCCGGTGCCGACGGCGGTGCGCTCGTCGCCGGTGTGATAGAAGATCCACTTCGTGCCGGGTTTCATCTCGCGCAGGTGCTTGACGGCGGTGGGGTTGGTGACACCGTCCCAGATGGTTTCCCGGTCGCGGAGGAAGTCGTCGAAGGAGTACACATCGGGCTCGGTTTTGAAGAGGAAGCAGGCCATGGGGGCAGGATACATGAGGGCGGGGCGGGGCGCGGGAGACGGTAAGAATGCAGTTTCCGGTTAGGCGGTTAACAGGGCATCTTCCGGCGTAAGCGACTTCCCTAAATATGTCACGATATTAATATGATATCATATAGATATCGCACTCGAGGAGGCTTTATGGGAGAAGATCGGTCAGTAATCAGCCGGGAGAAGGTCGTGTCTGTTTTAAACGGATGGGTGGTACTCATTCCGCTGCTAACCATTGCTGCGGCCGATTTCACCTACCTGGTTCTCTTGAAACCTGAGGGGGCCGGACTGCTGCTGGATATGTTCGTGCTTCTTATCTGCGTGTTCATGCTTCGCGGGTTTTTCAGCCTTCAGCCGAACGAGGCTCGCGTACTTGTGTTGTTCGGCTCCTACAAGGGGACGGTGCGGAAAAGCGGGTTTCACTGGGCCAATCCCTTCTATAGCGGTGACCGGAAGGGTCAAATCGCCCTCGAAGGTGGGACATTTCGACTCAAACCAGCCTCGATTGGGCCGGCGAGTCGCTCCCTCGGCCGAAACAAAGTATCGG
>JAJXXG010000471.1 GCA_021781255.1 Acidobacteriota bacterium | reverse complement strand
ACCACCCCAGAAACCGCCGCCCCAATAGCCGCCTCCCCACCACGGAGAGTAGCCCAAACCGACGGGGCCCCAGAAGGGTGAAGGCGCGAGGTAGGCGTAGCCATATCCGTAGGGATTCCAGTACCAACCGGGATCGTAGCCGTAGGCACCAGCGTATCGGCGGGCAAAGCGCTGGTCGGCGTCCGCGAGGTACTGGGAGCGCAGTTGACTCCAGCGGGTGAGGTCGTCCTGGGCGTCGCGGGTGTTGAAACTGATGGAGCGGGCGGCGACTCCGGATTCGAGTCGTACCATGTGGTGACCTTTGACGGTGAGTATTTCACCGTGTGGGCCGTCCGGCACCTGGGCCTTGCCGCTGAAGACACGCAGAAGCGCAGGATTGTCCTGGAACTCATAGTAGCCGGAGTTGATGAGGCGTGTGGATACGCCGTTGTTGAGGACTTGGATGTCGTTTTCCGGCATGATCCGGTCCACCTCAACGGCAGCGCGGCCGCGAAGGAGCTCAACCTTGGTGAGGGTGAGGTCAGGGGAGATCATCCGGACGGTGCTGTGGCTACCGACGCGGAGATAGACGCCGGGAGTGAGCAGGACTTCCGCCTTGCCTTTGCGCGTGGAGAGAATTGAACCGGGGTTGAGGCAGGCGGTGCCCACCTGGTTGGGGGTGATTGGTGAAGGCCCAAGGCGGACGTTGCCTTCAACGTAATTGACCATGCCGGGACGGGCCTGACGAGCGGCAAAGGCTGGAACCGTGAAGACAATCAGGAAAAGAAGGGGAAGTGACCGCATGAAAGACCGCATATTGTTTAGACTCCCACTTGGTTGAATGCGGAAGCGGCTGGAAAGTTCCGGTGTTGCGGTGCGGACAACAAAGATAGATTGCGGTGGATGAAAGCGAAATGTATGCAGACGTGCTATCGGTGCAGCGAGTCAGACGTCGCGCGGGCACGATTACAATGAGGATGAAGTGCATAGAGGAAGGGAAGCATGACGGAAGCAGGCGCGCTGGAAGCACAGGTTCAGCAGCAGATGATTGCGGCGATGAAGGCCAAGGACGCGGAGCGGACAGGAACGCTGCGGCTTATCAAGACGGCCCTGAAGAACAAGGCGATTGACAAGCGCGAGGCGCTGACAGCGGCCGAGGAGCAGCAGACGCTGGCGACGATGATCAAGCAGCGGAGGGATTCGATTGAGCAGTTTACGAAGGGCAACCGGCCGGAACTTGCAGCGAAGGAAGCAGCAGAGATTGTGGTGATTGAGGAGTTTTTGCCCAAGGCGCTGGATGAGGCAGGATTGAAAGCGCTGGTGGCCGAGGCAGTGGCGGAGTTTGCAGCCACGGCGGGCCGGGCGGCAACGGCGAAGGAGATGGGACCAATCATCAAGGCCGTGCAGGCCAAGGTGCAAGCGCAGGGATTGCGCGCGGAGGGCCGGCTCGTGAGCGAAGCGGTGAAGACGGCACTGGCGGGTTGAACGCCTGAGGAGCAAAAGAAAGAGGGGCTGGCGAGAGCCAGCCCCTCTTGTTTGCGCGAAAATGAGCGCGGTTATTCGTTCTCCATGTCGTCCACGTAGTGGCCGATGAGGATGGTGTTGCCTGTGTTTGGATCCTTGAGCAACAGGCCGACGACGCGAACTTTTGCGTTGTCAGAGACGCTGCCGAAGTCGGTCCATCCGTCACGGAATTCGGTTCCTCCGGTGATGTAGACGGTGATGGGCTGCGATATGAGGACGCCGGCGAAGCCGTTGACCTGCATCTGGAAGCTGTTGTTGTTGGCGTTCTGGCTGCCGGGAACGACAGTGCCGACGAAGCCCCAATGGCGCAGAACGATGCGCTTGACGGTAACGTCGGAAGCGTTCGACGCACCGCTGGCTGGTCCGCCGATGGCGACGTCCTGGCCGGCGATGAGGCTGTTCTGGTTGAAGACGTACTGGGTGAGCTGGTTGTGCATCCAGTAGATGTCATAGGTTTCGCTGCCGCCGAGTTGGACGGTAGCGAGCTGGCCGAGCGCTAGCCCGGTATTCGTAGGCTCCAGACCGCGCACGTAGAGGTCAAAGCTGGTGGCCGGGCCGGAGTTCGGATTGACATAGGTAATCTGGCCGCTGGCGTAGAAGCCACTCTGCGAGAGGATGCCGACTTCGTCGGCGTCCAGCGCACCGGTTGTGCTGTCGAGCTTGCCGGAAACCTCGACGATGGAGCTGGTGGAAAGATCGTTGAAGGTGGCATTGCCTTCCCACCGTGTTTGGCCGCTGACGCTGACGGTTACGTTGAGACCATGCGATCCCTGTATGACGAAGGTCTGCGCGCCAGCGTCAGTGCTGACTACGCCGCCCACGAACTCGTCAATGTATGCACCGGAGTCGTCGTCGCCGACTGTATCGATTTTGAAGGTCGGTGTGACGTCGCCAGTGATTTGGCCGTTGGAGTTGACCTGAATGGACTTGGCGATCTGGAAGTCAATGCGAACGCCGACGGGAGGCGCGTTCTGGGCAATGACCAGCGGCTTGCTGAGAGTGATGGCGATGGGGCCAGAAGGGATGACGGCCGGTATGGTCTTAATTGTGGGCTCGGCGGTGGAGGTGTCGAGATAGCCGATGGTCCCGGAGCCGAGAGTGATAGAGACGCTGGTGTATGTGCCGGCGGGGACCTGATTCAGCTCGAGCAGCGTCTGCAGGCCGTTGTAACGGGCGAAGTCGACTGTGGGCGAGCCTGAGAGGAGTTGGACGGTGTTGCCGTTCGAATCCGTCGCGGCGATGCTTTCGACCTGGACACTGAAGGAGGTAACGCTGGCCATCGGCGCGTCGGTTCCGACCAGAAAGGACGTTCCCTTGATGGCGCTGGAGGAGGAAACGGAAGAGCCGTTGCTACAGCCCGCTGCGAAAAACGATGCTGCGGCAAGGACAAGGAGTGAGGGTAAAAGGAATCTCCTGTGAGTACAGCTCGACATAATATCTAATTCTCATTTCTGCGAGCGTCCGCGGCCTCCACGGACGTACGCGAAGTGGGCGTGCTTATTGCGAGGAGACGCAGCGTGCGCGGTCCTAGCATGGGCCTCTAGGGGGATAGAGACACGAAGACGTGGCTGGAGTTGTGTGGGCCGCGCAAAATTTAACAATCGGGAGTTACGAAAGGACCTAGGACGGTAATCAGGAATCCTGAAACCGGGGATTGAGTCGATAGCTCGCGCCTGCAGACGGTGTGACGACGGAGCCTCTGATTCCAGTGGCTGCTGCCTAGAGGAGGCCGACGTAGTCCTCGGGGGTGGGTGCATGCCTGAGCAAGCCGAGTTCCCCGGCGAGGCGCTCAAGGCGAGCGCGGGTGGCGGGGGTGGGCGGAACAAGAGGCAGTCGGACTGTGTCGGATGTGCGACCCATGAGATTGAGAACGGTCTTGACTGGGGCGGGGTTGGACTCCCAGAAGTTGGCTTCAAAGAGTCGGCTCCACATGCGATTGAGATGGCGCGCGGTATCCCAATCATTGCGCAGTGCGGCCTGAATCATGCTCCCGACTTCAGCAGGTGCCTCATTGGACGCGACGCTGATGAGCCCATGCGCGCCAAGAGCGATGGTTGGAAGCGCAAGGTTATCGTCGCCAGAGAAAACCTTGAAGGCGTGGGGCAGAATGTGGAGCAGCTCGGCGATTTGGGGCAGGCGACCACTGGCTTCCTTGATGGCCTGAATGTTTGGCGCGGTTTCGGCCAGGCGCAGTACGGTGGCGGGGTCAAGATTCACGCCGGTGCGGCCGGGAACGTTGTAAAGCACGACGGGAAGCGGATCGATGGCGCGGGCAAGGGCGAGGAAGTGCTGGTACTGGCCTTCCTGCGTGGGCTTGTTGTAGTAGGGATTTGCGGAGAGGACGGCGTCGACGCCGCGAATCTGACGGAGTTGAGCAGCCTGGCGCAGGAGGGTGCGGGTGCAGTTGTGGGTGCAGCCGGCCCAGACGGGCACGCGTCCGGCGGCAGCGTCCACGACGAGCTGAACAACGTGGAGCCACTCATCTTCATTCAATGTGGCGGCTTCGCCAGTGGAGCCGCAGGCAACGAGGATGTCGATGCCGGAGTCAATTTGCCAGTTGACCAGCGCGCGGAGCGCCGGATCGTCAATTGTGCC
>JAJXXG010001222.1:2409-4101 GCA_021781255.1 Acidobacteriota bacterium | reverse complement strand
ATAATGTCTCAGAAGGATTGGCAAAGTAGCCGGCGTAGGTGTTTTGACCGGCGCGAAGCTTCGCGAAGGTGAGTCCTCCAAGCTGTTCGGATTCGCGGATCGCAAAGGTCGCGTACAAGGGAAGCTGGACATCGCTCGGACGCGGAGTCTCCCATTCATTCGTAGAGACATCGCCGGTCTTGTAATCAATGACAAGAGTGCTGCCATCCGTGAGGCGATCGATGCGATCCAGCCGCAGCCGCAAGGAGAGTCCTTGAATGGTAATGACTTTCGGAGCCTCGACGCCAACAACAGAGAAGGGAATGCGCGTGGCCTCATAGCGCAACCATTCGGAGATGAGATGAGTCAGGCGCAACCGTTCGAGCTCAAGGTAGCGAGCGGGCATCCAATCCTGCACGTCAACTGTGAGCGCGCCGGGGACGAGACGGCGAACATGCGTGGCCACAAAAGCATCCAGATCCGGTAGGCGCCTTTGCAGGTCTTCCAGTGAACGAAGGCTATCTGGAGAGTCGCTCCAGATAGCATGAAGAACGGCATGCAAGAGCCGTCCTCTTTGCGCGGGTGTGAGGCTGGGCCGTCCAACTTCCCAGTTCTGTGCTCCGAGCCGGTAGCGGGCGAAGGCCTGGAAGGCGCATTGGGACTGTGAAGTAAGGATGCCGGAGCCACCGGCGGCCTGATGCGCCTGCAAGGGTATCTGGGCTGCATCTGTGAACTCCGCGGTCTGCAAGCGGGCCCATGCAGGCATCTGCGTATGCAGCAATGTCTGAACATTGCAATGCTTCAAAACGATGCGAGATGGTCTCTGCTCCAGCGACTCCTTTCTGCGCGAATAACTGAACTGCACAATCGGCGCCGAGCCGATGATGCGAGTCGTCATGGCGTCGGCGAGCGCCCACTCCTGCAACGGATCGGCATGCGGCATGCCGGCATTGCGCTGAAGGTCGATCGGCAACAAAGGATGCGCGAATCCAGATGAAGGCCAGGTGTCCTCATCCACATCGAGGAACCAGATGGCGTCGGCCTGCAGTCCTGCCGACTCGGAAGGGCCGGTGACGAGCACGGGCGCATCTTCGGATTCGGGTGTGAAGAGCGATTGCGACGTCACGCGCGAGAGAGCAGCGAGAAAATCGCGCCACGAGACTCTGGCCCCGTCAAAGCCAAGCGAGGCACAGGTGTCGAGCGCTTCGTTCCATCGGCGCAGGGACTGATACTCAGCGCTGGAGAAGTCACGGGTGTCTTGCGGACGCATCGTGTGGATGAGTTCGGCTGCCCACTCGCTCCATTCAGAAGGGCGTTTGATCGGGCGCTCTACCTCCTGCAGCTGCTTCTGCGCTGCTGACATGCGTTGCGACCAGGCGAGCGGTATGGGCGTATGACGATGCGAAGCCTGGATGAAGGTACTCAGCTTCCAGGATGGGCGCTGCATCCCTGCGTCGCGAAGACTGCGCATGGCGGCCTGCAGTGCGAGCGTTTCCTGCTGGCTGCTGGCGGAGATGCCCGTCGTGAAGAGCCAGTCGATTGCGCTTTCCTCCAGAGGCTCCGAGAGCCAGCGCAACATCAGATGAAAGGCCTTTGGCACATCGGCTTCAGCGAGCGGGATGCCGAGCGAGAACTCATACGGGACTGCAGAGTCGCCCGGGAGATGCTCCATGAATGCGCGCTGCAGGCTGCCGCGCATGCGATCCATATTCT
>JAJXXG010001222.1:0-2399 GCA_021781255.1 Acidobacteriota bacterium | reverse complement strand
GAATACGCGCGGACGCGTGCTCGCGCAGGATGCGGCCGCACCAGGAGGCACATCCTTCCAGTTCCTGCAGCGAATCCGAGGCGCTCCAGTAGCGGACTGTATGGGCAGGGGAAGATGGATCTGCAAGCTGCCATGGACCCCAGGCCTGAAGAAAGGACTCCTGCGTTGGTTGGAGCCGATCAAACCCGGCAGCCAGGAGCGGAGCGCGAGCGGAGGAATCAGATGGGAGCCGCGGTAGGAGCTCCAGTGGCACTTTGCTGGGACTGATCAGGTTCCGCGCACGGCATGTCTCTTCAAATATGTCGATCCACTTGCTGAAGCTCGCCTTGTCCTGAACCCAATGCTTCCGTGCAGATGCCGCCAGGTGAGTCGGCGCATAGGCGCAAAGGGAGGAGTAGCCCTGCAGAGCAAGCTGCGCCATGCGATCGCGTGCCTCGGGCAAAAGCCCGGTGAGGCTGGATTCTCTCGAAATGATGTCGGCCCAGAGCTTTTGCTCCTGAGCATGATTGAGAACGAGACAGTCGCTCTGCGTGTAAAGGCTCCAGGCTGTAAGCAGAAAAGTCGACCAGTCGAGGATCTGCGGGGAGGGCCAGGCGTGTTTGCCTTCAGAGGATCGCTGCCTGTGGTACGCAGAACGAAGACTGCGCGCGGCGCGGTCGCTGGCGGCCACGATTGTGCCGCCATCATGTAGCCACTGATCGAATGCAGGATTGAGCGGAAGGCTCATCTCTGGGTTATACGATGCGGCCATCCGGCTCCGTCAACTCCGCAAGGACGCAAGGGATGCACTGATAGTACACTGAACGGTGATTCGACGACTCATCCCTGCAATTGGCCTGTTTTGTGCGCTTTATTCAGGCTGCCATGCTGGCAAGCAGAGCCAGCAGACGCAGACGGCCACACCCAGCTACAAGGTCTACCGGTTGCGCGGGAAGGTAGTGGCGGGCAATCCCACGACGGGTGAGGTCACTGTTGCCCACGAAGCGATCCCCGGCTTTATGGATGCCATGACCATGCCGTACAAGCTGAAGGACCCCAGCATTCTGAGCGAATTGCATCCTGGCGACGTGATTACGGCGGATCTGCTGGTCTCGCAGGATGCGGATGCAGACGTGCTGCTGGACCATATTGTTGTGGTGGCGCAGGGCAAGCCAGATTACAAGCCTACGTCGCTCTATCACGTTCCTGAAGCGGGTGACGCCGTGCCGGATTTTGCACTGCGCAACCAGGATGGGCGGGCGATTCATGTGGCGCAATTTCGCGGGAAGGCGCTGTTGATCACGTTTATCTACACCCGCTGCCCACTGCCGAACTTCTGCCCTCTGGTGACGCATAACTTCGCGGTTATCGAGCGGGAACTCGCAAGAGATCCAGCGCTATTGAAGAAGACGCACCTGTTCTGCATCAGCTTTGATCCGGAGCACGATACGCCGGCGCGGCTGCGCGCCTATGGCGCGACGTACATCGGCAGCGATCAGCCGGAGGCATTCGCGCACTGGAGTTTTGCTGTGCCGGAGAGGAAGAATCTGGACACGCTGGCGAAATACTTCGATGTTGGCATCACGACCGATGCCAATGGTTCGATTACCCATACGCTTTCCACGACGCTGATTGGGCGCGATGGCAAAGTGGTGCGGTTTTACCCAGGCAATGAGTGGACGACGGACCAGGCGCTTGCCGACTTGAAGCAGGCGGCATCCTGAGTATGCTTTGCGCCGGAATTTGTGCATCGCACGCACCGGCGTTACATCCAAACTACTGCGCATAGAAGAGTGAAAGGGAAGTGAAATGGCAAAGATTACGCTGGTATTTGCGGGGCTGCTTGTGGCGCTTGGGTTGGCCGGATATGTGGGAACGGGAAGCCAGCATCCAACTGCGCTTATTCCCGCCGGCTTTGGCGTGCTGCTGGGCATCTTTGGTTTTCTTGCCATCAGCCCGAGTGAGGCGCGGCGCAAGCTGTTCATGCACATCAACGTGACGATTGGCCTTGTGGCCTTTCTGGGCGGAGCGGCGGAGGCTGTTCGTGGTTACGTTCACGCAACATCCGCAGGACTGCAGCCGGACATGATTGCGCTGGCCTCGAAGATCACCATGGCCGGCCTGATGCTCGTCTATGTGGCTCTGTGCGTCCAGTCGTTCATCGCTGCACGACGCGACGGAAAGGTTTAGCTGATGGGCGGAATGCGCGGTGCGGGTCTGGATATGGGGATGCGAGCGGAACGCTCGACAGAGAAGCACGGCAGTCGTGCGGGCAAATCCGACTTGTCCAAGCGCAAGATCAGCATGAAGAAACTCTGGCCGCAGGTTTTGGCCCTGGTGGCTCCGCGCAAGGGCTTGCTGGTGGCCGGCATTTTGCTGATGGCCATCAACCGCGTTGCCGGCCTGGTCCTGCCGTATAC
>JAJXXG010000237.1 GCA_021781255.1 Acidobacteriota bacterium | reverse complement strand
TTCAGTGTGCTGATCGGAATGGCTGGGTGCCTGCTGGGGTGCGTGGTGGGGTGGTATTTCGGCATTCGCCTAGCCGCCATCTATGCGGAGTTCTATCGATTTCCCATTCTCGTCTATCGGCCTGAGCTCCGGATATTTCTGTGGGCAGTTTTGATAACAGGGAGCGCTGCACTAGCTGGTGCGATTGCGCCGGTGATGAGAGCAGTCGCCCTGCCGCCGGCGGAAGCCATGCGGCCGGAGGCGCCCCCAAGATTTCGCTCGCGGATTATCGACAGGCTAAGACCAGGCTGGATCTCTCCCGGGTTGCGAATGACACTTCGCAATCTTGAGAGGCAGCCGTGGAGAGCGCTGGCCTCCGCATTTGCTATCTGCTGCTCGGTGATGATCGTGGTGGTTGTCTTCGGCATGTTCGATGCACTCGACCGGATGATGGAAATCCAGTTTCGCGATGCTCAGCGAGAAGACATTGTCGTGACGCTGAATGAGGTGCATTCTGCGCGAACCCGCCTGGAGCTGGCGCGGCTGCCGGGTGTGATTCGATCGGAACCATTCCGAATTGTGCCGGTGAGGCTGAGCTATGAGCACCGGTCGAAGAAGACTACACTGCTCGGTCTTCTTCGCGGGAGCGAGATGCGTCCGATGATCGACCGCAACGGCAAAAGCAACGCAATACCCCGAAGTGGAATTATGATCAGCGCCACGCTTGCCGATGCTTTGCATGTTAGGCCCGGAGAGAAGCTGCGCGTCGAGGTGCTGGAAGGAAGCCGCACCGTGCGCGAAGTGCTCGTTGCCGCGACGGTCGATGATCTGCTGGGAGCCAATGCTTATATGGATCTGCACGCTCTGAACCGGATGATGCAGGAAGACCACTCCATCTCAGGCGCGTTGCTGCAGGTGGACGCGGCGAAGCAGCAGGAGCTCTATCAACTGCTGAAGCGGCTGCCCGCTGTAGCCGCCGTCTCCATCAAAGATGCGGAGGTGAACAGCTTTAAAGATACGATCGACCGGAGCATGGGCCTGTCGCTCGGCACGCTGATGATCTTCGCCTGCATCATTGCCATGGGCATGATCTATAACGGCGCGCGCATTGCGCTCTCAGAGCGGGGACGGGAACTTGCCACGCTTCGGGTGCTTGGATTCACCCGGAATGAGATCACGGCTCTGCTGCTCGGCGAGCAGGCGATTATCACGATTGCCGCACTGCCTTTCGGATTTATCGCAGGCTATGCAATATGTGCCGTGATGGTTGAGCGGATGCAGACGGAGTTGTACAGGATGCCGCTGGTCGTGTATCCATCCAGCTATGCGTGGGCTGTACTCATCGTGTTGATCGCTGCTGCTGTCTCCGGATTGCTGGTAAGCCGTCGCATTGCGAAACTCGACATCGTATCTGTGCTCAAGGCAAGGGAGTGACATGACAAGACGAAGCCAGATAACTCTGTTGATCGTTGCGCTGGCGATAGCTGCAGGGCTTGTGCTTGTCTTCCGCACGGCTCCCATCCCTGTTCAGACAATCAAGGTGCAGCGAGGCCCGCTGCGGGAGGTGGTGGAAGAAGAAGGCAAGACGAGGATGCATGATCACTACATGGTGGCTGCAACGGTTGGCGGCAAGCTCAGGCGAGTTGATCTGCATGCGGGAGACCGGGTACGTGCGGGCGAGACGCTGGCGTGGATTGATCCTTCTCCGCTTGAGCCGAGACAGAGTGCTGTTCTGGAAGCGCGGCTTCGCGCCGCAGAGGCTAATCAGCAGCACGCTGCTGCCCTGGCCGGCAGGGCAAAGGCGGAGTATGGGCAGGCGGAAAAGGATCTGCAGAGAGGGCGCGAGCTATATAGCCAGGGCATCATCTCCCGCGAAGCATTGGACAAGGCGGTGACACTGGAGGAAGCCGCGCAGCAGCAACTGAAAGCCGCTCATTCGGGAGCAGAGTCTGCTGCCTATCAGGTGGAAGAAGCTAAGTCAGCCCTGCTTGTTTATCAGCCTGGCGGCTCCGATCTGCCTGTTGCTGTGGTGGCTCCGGCAGATGGGCGAGTGCTGCGAATCCTTGAACAGAGCGAACGCGTTGTGGCTCCCGGAACCCCGCTGCTGGAGTTGGGCTACACGCCGCGGCTGGAAATAGTGTCCGACTTTCTCACGCGCGATGCCGTTCGTATCAAGCCGGACATGCGCGCTGTGATTACAGACTGGGGCGGCGAGAATGCGATTGCGGCGCGCGTGAGAACGGTAGAGCCTGGTGGCTTCACCAAGGTCTCCGCGCTTGGGGTGGAGGAGCAACGTGTAAATGTGATCTGCGATTTCGCAGGTGACACGCATGGGCTGCAGGATAACTACCACGTCGAGGTCAGCGTGATTGTGTGGCAAGGCTACAACGTTCTGCAGGTTCCATCGAGCGCGGTCTTCCGGTCTGCGGATGAGTGGGCGGTATTCGTCGTTAAAGACTCACGCGCCCGGAAGACGCACGTGCAGATTGGTCACCGCGGTGAAACGGACTGGGAAGTGCGTGACGGTCTGGATGTTGGCCAAGAGGTTATTGTTCATCCCAGTGCAGAGGTGCAGGACGGGGTCAAGGTGCAGGAAGTTAGTCGACATTGAGCAGGCAAGAGCAATGCCGATCGGCGCGGGGCTGCGTCGGATTCGATGCTGTCAAGGAGTCGCACCGTCGTTGACTCAGTAAGCTCTCGAACCTGCGCGGCCGCAAGCGGCCGCGCAGACAAGTATCGATAACGCGCATGTCCAGCTCCTCTGCTCCGGACTTACACGCAGCGCGCGATTCCGTTCAGTAGCGCAATATCTGCTCGACAGCGAGACGGAGATCGGCGACGGAGGGCAGAATGAGGGCTTCCAGCGTCGGCGACGATGGCACGAACGAGTCCTTCGCGGCTACGCGAAGAATGGGAGCATCGAGCGCATCGATGCAGTTTGTCGCGATGCGCGCAGCCACCTCGGCGCCAAAGCCCATCATGAGCGAGTCCTCGTGCGCAATTACGACCCGGTTGGTTTTTCGCACGCTGTTGTAGATCAATTCTTCATCGAGAGGAACAATCGATCGCAGATCGAGTACCTCAATAGACTTTCCCTGCTGTTGCAGGTCGCGCGCTACTTCAAGAGCCTGATAGACACTGCTGCCCCAGGTCACGATGGTTGCATCGGTTCCCTCGCGCCGCACGCGTCCGCATCCGAGTGGCACAATGTAGTCTGCATCCGGCTCGAGAGTCTTGGCCTGCATGCGGCGATAGAGGCCTTTGTGTTCGAGGAAGATGACGGGATCTTCTGAGCGGGCTGCCGCTTTGATGAGGCCTTTGGCATCTTCGGCGCAGCTGGGGAATACGACCTTCCAGCCGGGTATATGCGAGAAGAAGCTTTCAACGCAGGTGGAATGCCATGGGCCTCCCTTGATGTATCCGCCTACCGCGATGCGGACGACTACCGGGCAAGTCCAGACACCTTTGCTGCGCCAGCGCACGGTTGGAATTTCATCCCGCAGTTGCATCGCGGCTGGCCAGAGATAGTCCGCGAATTGAATCTCGACGATCGGCTTGTAGCCGGCGATCGCCATTCCACCGGCTACGCCAGCGATGCTTGCCTCGGCAAGCGGCGAATTGCTGACACGACTCCCAAACGCGTCAGATAGACCGCGAGTCACGCCGAAGACGCCTCCTTTGGGGTCGGCGATATCCTCGCCCCACATCACGATTCTAGGATTGCGCTCCAGCTCTTCACGCAGTCCATGATTGATGGCATCGATGAAAGTGACGGGATCCTGAGAGATGTATTGAGGCGGTTGCGCCGTCGTGCTCCCGTTCGAAGCCTCGGCGAAGATGTGCTCCATCAGGTTGTCGCTGCTGGGTTCAGGTTGAGCATCGGCCCAGTCTGCGGCGCTATCTACCTCTTGTTTGACTTCCTGACGAAGCCGCTCGATCTCAGCACGCTGGAGGATTTCGCTCTCCAGCATCCGCGCTTCCATCAGCAGGATGGGGTCCATCTCTGCGGCATGGCGGATATCTTCTTCACTGCGATACTTTCGCTGGTCGTCAGAAGAAGAGTGCGGGTCAATCCTGACAACCTTCGCTTCAATCAAAACCGGGCCGTGGCCGTCTCGCAGCG
>JAJXXG010000032.1 GCA_021781255.1 Acidobacteriota bacterium | reverse complement strand
ATGCCGAGCAGCCCTATCTCGGTGGCCGTATCGAACCCGAGACCGAACAGGACGCCGAGCGGATACATGTGCCAGCTACACCGGATCATCCGGAAAACCGGACGGAACAGACGAGCCAGAAAGCCGCGGTTGCCGAGCAGCAGGTCAAAGTCCTCCTCAACATAAGGCTCTCCGCGCTGAACCCGCCTGAACGCGTGGTATATCGACCGGAGAACGATTAAATTCGCAATCGCAATTCCGAAGAGGAAAAGAGTCGACACCAGCGTGCCGATCACCCCGCCGATGTCTCTGGCAGCATCGATCCTGTGATGCAGCGCGAGCGCCGTCGCAGCGATCACGATCGACCCCAGCACGACGATCGTGGAATGCCCGAGCGAAAACATGAACCCCACGGCGACAGGGCGTTTTCCTTCCTGCATCAGCTTGCGCGTGACGTTATCGATCGCGGCGATATGGTCTGCATCCACGGCATGGCGAAGTCCAAAGCTGTACGCGAGAAATGCAGTGCCCAGGAGAACCGGATAGCGATGAAATGCGAAGAACGCCCAGAACCATGCCGCCAGATTGAACACCAACAAGATGCCGTATATGGCGACGACCCTGGTCTGGGTATCGGCAGATTCGTCATGGAACAAACTTCGCAGAAGAGAAGTCCTCGGGTCCGCTTTGCGCGCACGATCAAAGTAGCACGTATTCAGGAAATGTAATACTACGTCGGGAGGAATAAGAGCAAGCGCCTGAACGCGGGACCTCAAGAATAGCTGGTTCTTGCTATTGCCTGCGCCGATCCCCGATGCGTACTAATTTCTAATTAGCCTTCAAGTAGCACGATTTCCTAATTTGTATGCAGCATCACTCCTCCCGCAGGATAGAAACTCGCTACTCCAACTCCGCATGTGCTTGTGAGAGTTGTGCAAGCATTTTGAGGTAAAAATGATCGCAGGAAAGCGTCTCTTTCATTCGGCCATCGTCTTCTTTTGTCTCTTCGCGACGGGGCCGTTAGGCGCAGCTACTGGTGGCAGCATCTCCGGGGTAGTTATAGACCCAAGTGGAGCGGTGGTAGCGGGGGCCGTCCTCAAGTTGGTCAACACAGGCCAGCAGACGGTCTATCAAGCTGTTTTGGACAGGCAAGGTTTCTATTCTTTTCCGAATCTCCCGGTTGGCCACTATGAGCTCACCGTCTCGGCAACCGGATTCACGACCCAACGAAAAACGAATCTTATGGTGGACACGGATTCGATCCTCCGAGTCGATGTGACACTGGCAGTCGGGCGGCAGTCGTACAGCGTGACCGTCACGAGCGAGGCCGGGGTGCAGGTTGAGACTGCCGCAACTCACCTTGGCGAGGTGGTATCCAGCGCACAGATCAGCGCGCTCCCATTGAATGGAAGGAGCTACACCGATCTTCTGGCAATTCAGCCCGGAGTGGCCCCTATTTCGACCTTGTTGCCCAGTTCCGTCATCATGGCAGGCGTCACTGGAAGTCTCGACCCATCGGGCGATCTGAATCCCGGGAACCTCTCCATCAACGGCCAGCGCGAATCGTCCAACGGCTTTCTTGTGAATGGAATCGATGTGCAGGAGCACATGAATGGGGGCACTTCCATCATTCCCAATCTCGATTCGATGGAAGAGTTTAGGGTGCTGACCAACAACTTCGATCCTGAGTATGGGAACTATAATGGCGGCATCGTCACCGTCGTCAGCAAATCGGCAAGCAATGCGCTTCATGGCGATGCCTTCGAGTTTTTCCGCAATACGGCGCTCGATGCGAGAGGGTACTTCGATCCAACCCGGTCCGCGTTCAGACAGAATCAATTTGGCGGAACAATCGGCGGGCCTGTGAGGCGCGACAAGCTCTTCTTTTTCGCCGACTACCAGGGAACGCGGACGACCCAGGGCATCTCAACGGGCAATATTTCTGTGCCTACCGTCGAGGAACGGGGTGGTGACTTCAATGATCTGACAGGTTCCGTCAGCGGCCCTTATCTCGCATCTTTGCTCACGCAGGAACTTGGTTACGCCGTTACGTCAGGCGAGCCGTATGCCAGCGTCTTTCCCGGGGGCATCATCCCTCAGAGCGCGTGGTCGGCACCGGGTAAGAACCTGCTGCAGTACATCCCATCTCCCAACGTCAGTGCGAGTCAGTATTCGACCTCGACCTTTGCCCAGACCGTCCGCGACGACAAGGGTTCAGTGCGTCTTGATGGCAACAGCCGGTTCGGTCAGATCTCCGGCTATTACTTCATCGACAACTATCGCCTCGACAATCCCTATCCGGGCTCTGTCGCCGGAGCGAGCATTCCCGGCTTTGATGCGCTGTTCATTGGGCGTGCGCAGTTGCTGTCGCTGAGCGATAACAAGGTGATCGGCTCGAAGACCGTCAATGAATTTCACTTTGGTTATCTGCGCAATGCGAACATCATCGGGCAGCCAAAAGGTGGACTCGGGATCAGCCTAGCATCTCAGGGCTTCGCATCCGGAGCCAACTCAGGAATATTCGTTCAGGCGCCCCAGTTCGAAGGCGTCGAGAATATTACGTTCCCCACCTTCGTCATGGGTGTTCCAATCACCAATGGCACGCAGATCAACAACACGTACTATCTGAGCGACGGCCTATCCAGAGTCATCGGCGCACACACGATGAAGATTGGCGGACAGTTCCATATCGACCAGGTGAATGAGCATCCGAACGCCACGTTCAACGGAACGTTCAATATTGATGGGACTGAGACCGGGGACCCGTATGCCGACTTCCTCATCGGCGTACCAAGTAACTACACCCAGTCCTCCGGTCAGCCTTTCTATCTGCGGAACCGCTATCTCGGCCTGTACGGACAGGACAGTTGGCGAGCGCGAGATGATCTCACGATCAATATTGGTTTGCGCTGGGACCTGATCACGCCCTTCTGGGAGAAGTACAACCAGCTACAGACCTGGGTTCCCGGAGCCGAGTCAACTCTCTATCCCGGAGCACTCCCTGGGCTGCTGGTGGCGGGCGACCCCGGAATTCCAAAGACACTCGCGCCGACAGGCTACAGGAACTTCGCGCGAAGAATCGGGATGGCCGATACGCCGAAGTTCGAGCAGGGACTCGGGAGAACGATCTTCGGAGGCAGTGGCAAAAGTAGCATTCGCGCAAGCTACGGCATCTTCTACACGGAGTTTCCGGGCTTACTGGCCGGCATCATGTACTCGGTGCCTCCCTTTGGCTACAACTACCTCAGCCCGGCGCCACCATTGTTCGCCACGCCGTTTATCACGGCCGCTACCGGCGCGAATAACGGGCAGCGCTTTCCATTCCCATTCCCGCCCAAGAACGTCTCCGCGTCTCACCCAGATACCTCCATCAATTGGGCCAACTTTGCGCCGCTCTCAGCGGACCCCTTCTTCAACTACCGCAATCGCGTTCCCTACATCAACAACTACATGCTCTCCATCCAGCGGCAGATTACCTCAAGCGCCTTGCTGACTGTCAGCTACGTCGGCAACCAGGGGCACCACGTCCTCGCCGTGGTGTCAGCAAACCCAGGCAATCCTGCCCTATGCCTCAGCCTCCCCGGATGCGGTCCCTTTGGCGAAGACTCGAACTACACCACAGCAGCAGGCCAGACCGTCTATGGCACCCGCAGCGGACAGAACGGTGGAGCACGAGTCGGACCGGGCGAAAACTATGGTGAAAATACCTCCGACAGCTCCATCGCCAACTCCAACTACAACGCGCTTCAAACGACTCTTCGTTACCAGCGCAACGGCTCCCAGTTCTTGTTGAGCTACGCCTATGCGAAGTCGATCGATCAGGGCTCCAACATCGGTGAGCAACTTGATCCGCTCAATCCAAGGCAGAGCAGGGCAATCTCCGCCTGGGACCAGAAGCATTCCTTTGTTGCCAGCTATACCTGGGCGTTGCCCACCGAGTGGGTCTTTCGCAGGTCCAACCGTCTGACCACAGAATGGAGCCTCTCTGGAACGACTCGCTTCGCCACCGGCTTTCCTGTGACGCTGTACGACAATTCAGACAATTCGCTGCTTGGAGCCTTGGGCAACGGCGTGAATAACTACCTGCTCGATACTCCCCAATATCTTTCAGGCCCGCTCAAAATTAATACCAATGGCC
>JAJXXG010000376.1:1738-4119 GCA_021781255.1 Acidobacteriota bacterium | reverse complement strand
GAAGACGCACGGACTTATCGTGGATCACCTTGGTATCTTCGACGACGTTGTCGCGATTCCGAACTTTGACGAAAAGAGCATCCGGCAGATGGTCAACAACATTCAGGAGTTGAAGGACAAGTCACCGAAGCCGTGCATTAGTGCCGGGCATTTTCCTTTGAGTGGATCGGAGCCTGAAGGGAATAAGTGGCCCGATAGCGGCCAGGCAATGCCTCTCCAACAGCCTGGTGTGGAATGCATTCGGGGCCACGTCCAACTATCTGACCCGAATCTGAGAGACCGTTCGCTGGGCCCTGTTTGACCATTTTGACCATAATGATGCAACTGTTTACAGTGTTGACCAAGATAGCAGGGGCTTTACCAAGCCCGAAAACTATGTGTGCTGGTTGCGAGCTTTCGCGCAGCATAATCTACAACCCACTAGAGCTTAAGGCTACCGCGCAGTCATACCTTGCAATGCCTCACGCTTGCTGATAAAGCCGCGCGTCCTCGAGTGCACACTTTGATGAATCGACAAGGGGATGAATCATGAGGAAACCTGGATACGTGCGACATATTCCTGTCGCGTTTTTGATGATTGTCTGTGCGGGTTTTGTACTGCCCTCTGCTGCTTATGCTTCTGCGCTAAAGGCCCGCGTGAATGCCGCGCATGGGGAGTATTCCATTTCCACGCAGGAAGGAGCCGCATCACTTAATGACTCATCGATTGCAGTGAAGGTGGATCGCCAGTGGTTGCAGGCTGCAAGTTATCCCAAACCAACCATCACGCGTAGCAGTTTCCAAGGCGAACTCGGAAGCGGGCGCGTCTGGAGTGTGACCTATCCCGGAAGTGCAGTGACTCCGACGCTTGTCTACCGCCTCCGTGTTTATGCGGATCGGCCATTTGCGGATATCCGAGTTACATTGCACAACTCTACCTCACGAATCCTGAATGTTCAGGCATTTCGGTCAGTCGAACTCCGTGGCGATCAGGTAATTCGCCTGGGCGGGCCGGAACAGGAAGAGCGCGTACTATCTGATAGCTTCAGCGAGGATCGTCCTGCGATGCGCATCCGAGACTTCGACGACGCTGGGGGGCAGATGCTGCGGGGCGTCGGCAGTCAGCTGATTTACAACCGCGCAAGCAGAGACAGCTTATTCATCGGCGCTCTCACGTCAGACAAGCTGCTTACCATTCTGCGCCTTAATTTGGATGGGCAGGGCACCAGCACGCGTCTTTCCTCCTATGATGTGGATGCCACAGGGACTACGGAACTAACCACCGAAAACTCACTGAAGAACGCGCCACAGGAAGATCAGGTTGAACTGAGCATACCTGTCAAGCCTGGACAGGATCTGTCTTCTGAGCGTCTCCTGATTGGGATCTCAAACGATTATCACAACCAGTTGGAGACTTACGGCAGCCTGATTCGTATGCTGCACCATGCCCGGCCTTCGCCTCCTCCTCCCATGGGCTGGTGGAGTTGGACAGCGTACTACGCAGGCTTAACGCAAAAAGATGCCCTTACAGACGCGGAGTGGTTGGCCAAGCATCTCAAATCCGATGGCTACAACTACTTCCATATTGATGAGGGCTATAGCATCGCACGTGGGGATTATCTTACCCCGATGCCCACGCGATTCCCGGACGGCATGAAAGTGCTGTATGCGCGAATCCGTTCGCTTGGTTTGGTGCCAGCCATTTGGACGGCTCCGTTTGAGGTCTCTGATCAGGCCTGGGTCTATCAGCACCATAAGGATTGGTTACTGCATGACTACAAGGGTAAGCCGATTCGACTTACAGGTTCGTCTATGCCCGGCGGCCAGACTATCTACGTCATCGACGTGACTAATCCGCAGGCGCAGGAGTATTTGAAGAAGACTTACTCGACCATGGCGAAGCAGTGGGGTATCCGAGCAATCAAGCTCGATTTTATGGAAGACAGTTGCATTGAAGGCAACTATTATCAAACAGGAACAACTGCGCTTGAAGCGCAGCGCATCGGACTCCAAATCATTCGCTCAGCGGTGGGCAATCATGTTCTCCTCGACAAGGACGGGAGTGTCATGTTGAATCCGGTTGGCCTCGTCGACATGGGGAGGATTTCACAAGATACATCGCATGACTTCGGGGGGTCGTTTGGCATAAAGGCGTCGGCCACAGGCATTGCAGCGCGTTACTATATGGATCACAATTTCTATCTGACGGATCCTGATGCATTCATGGTGACTCGCGGGACGGGCGCACACTCACTCACATTGGATGAGGCGAAGACCTCTATTGCACTTGCAGCAGTCTCAGGAGGTATGTTCGAGATAGGCGAGAAGCTGCGCGTGCTTGGATCAGAACCAGAACGGTTGGCGCTCGTCAAAAATCCGGAGCTGCTCGCAATGGCCCATCT
>JAJXXG010000376.1:0-1728 GCA_021781255.1 Acidobacteriota bacterium | reverse complement strand
TCGGCCATCCATTCCCCTTGACTTGATGAGCTACAGGCCGCAAGATCTGCAGCCAAGTATCTTTCTTCTTCAAGAGAATTCTCACCAGCGCATCCTTACTGTATTCAATTGGTCGGAAAGCACCCGCGTGCATGACATTCCGCTGGATGAGATTGGGCTGAGGACAGACGGCAACTATAAAGTCACCAGCATCTGGGATAAGAAGGATATGACTCCGTGCAAGGGATGCAGCATCCACTTAGATCTTGCACCGCACTCTGTACAGATGCTCAAGATCAGCGAATAGTTTTGCGCTGGCTGATATGCATATTGGCCAGCGCGCTTCGCGCGTTCAAGTATCGACATTGCTGAGAATTAACGGGAGATTTGCACCTGCGCCTTCCCTTGAAAGAAGGACACATGTGGCAGTGCGGCCGGTCAGTTGATGAATCGCCGCAACGCAATTCGGTTACCGGCTGCCCCCCATATGGTGGCTCACATATCCGTCGCGCAAGTGGGCGGTTTTGATAACTCAATTGTAATTTACAAGCTATTCTTTGCCCATGGACGATCTGGAATGCCAGACTTATTTGGGCAGAGCAAATGAAAGAGACTGGACAAAAGTAGCGGGAGATGGCAAAGGGGAAGTAGTACAGTCCGAAGCAGATCGTGAGCATATTGCGGTAGATGGAAGTAGCAAGTGCGAATGGGAAGACACGCTCGGTGGCATGTCGTGAGGCAGGGGGTCACCGAACAGATGTTTTACCGCTGACGGAAAAATACTACGTGTGCAGGTGGACCAGGGGCGCCGCCTGAAGGATCTTGAGCAGGAAACGCGAGGCTGTCACAAGCCTATTTGACGACGCCCTGACTGCATCTTTGGTTTGGCAAGGCAAGATTAATTGAATGGTCCCCGCAACTTTCCCCCCACTGTTCCAGAAGAGAAGCCCGAGGCATTCTTGTAGATACCGGATTGTATTGGTCGGCCCTAGTGGACGATTTTAGAACTTTGTTGGGGTGTGGATAGTGGTCTGCCATGTCCGAACACATGAGCCTTACGCACCCATTTCCAGTGGAGAAACGCACTTCGCTGCTCCGGAGTCCGGGCTATCCGCCTGCAGTGCTCCCCTTTCCAGGCATAGGTCGTTGACTTCGACACACCGTGCTCCAGGGCCACATCTTCGGCCTTCCGGCCAGCTTCCTCCTGCTTCAGCACAGCAATTATCTGTGCCTCCGCATGCTTGGTTTTGGAGATGCTTCCGCTTCCTGAATACGAGGATCGTACCCGGTCCTGTGCGAAAATCGGGGATCAGGCCAACGGCTCTCACATTTACCGACTATGGAGGCCAGACGGTCGATTACAACTACCTGTCATCGGCAGCCTACTTGGCAAATGGCGTGCCCGCATCCATGTCTCTCGGAAATGGCGTAAGCATGACCTGGAGCCGGAATAGCCGCCTGCAGCCGACAGAAGATGTCATCCAGAATGGCAGTGGAACGAAGATTCTCGACAAGCAGTATTGCTATGGACCTGCTTCGCCGATTTCAGGAAGCAACTGCTCCAACCAAAACGTTGCGGACAATGGCAATATACTCCAGGTTCTGGACCTCGTGAACGGCAACAACACGCAGAACTATGGCTACGACAACCTGAACCGGATCACGAGTTTCAGCAATAATGGCGGCACGATGTCGCAGGTCTACATGATCGATCCCTGGGGCAACATGGTGCAGTCGGGAACTCTTAGT
>JAJXXG010000281.1 GCA_021781255.1 Acidobacteriota bacterium | reverse complement strand
GCTATGCGCCGAAGGGAAAGACTCCCGTGGTGCTGGCCAATGCCAATCGGTCCAAGCTGAGCGTGATTTCGACGGTGACCAACAAGGGGCAGATGCGCTGGAAGGTCTTCTCCGGAGCGCTGAACACGAAGATATTGATCGGATTCATGAAGCGGCTTGTGCATGGACGGCAGAAGAGAGTGTTCCTGATTCTGGATAATCTGCGGGTGCATCACTCCAAGGCAGTGAGGAAATGGCTCAAGGAAAACGAAGACAAGATCGCGATTTTCTATCTGCCCAGCTACTCGCCAGAGTTGAACCCGGACGAGATGCTCAACGCTGACCTGAAGCAACATGTGACCAAAGCTGCTCCTGCCAGAAACAAGATCGCCCTGACCCGCACTGCCATCGGCGCCCTGCGCAGCATCCAGAAGCAGCCCGGCAGGGTCGAAAGCTACTTCGGCCAGAAAGATGTCGCCTATGCCGCATAGGTCACACTCTTCAGGGCCGGATCAATAGCCTCTACCAACTTCTACAGGTTTTGAGTCTTACGCTGTTCGAGAAAACCCCCATTTTACTGGCACTTCAGAGCATCTGCTCCCAAGACGATTTACCCATATCCGCCAATCAACTGAATCTCTTCACCTTATAGCCGGACAGCAGTGACTCCATACAGCTTGGCCTGCTGTGACAAATCATGCAAGTAAAAGTGAGCAAGTGCTTCTCCAATGCCCGCTATATCCGGCTGCTGATCGCCGGTCCCCTCCTCCCCAAACGGTACAACGTTTTGTCAATATTGCTTAACACTGACCACTTAAACGATAGAAGTCTGCGTTGAGTTAGTCGAGCAAAATGCCAGCCGAAAAGAGCCTCAATCCAAGCGTACTTCCAAGATAACGGCGGGGCCTTGATCTGTCGGCCCAGTTCTCTTGAGAGCTTCGTCGCTTTCTCGAAGATATCCAACCGTTCCGGGTAGAAAGCGACCATCCAGTTTTGCATGAAAGTCACGCAAGCGGCTCGGGCCCGTTCGTTGTCCTCCAGTGACCGTAGGTAACTCATATGCAATTCCATTGAAATCCATTGAGCATCCTGCTTCCTTTTTGAGCCTCCAATGTAGCTCAGACTGCCAATGGCCGCCTGCCGGTAGTACACTCTCGCGCCGGGGACAAAACGTACGCCATCGCTGGCAAGAATTACTCGGCAGAAGTACTCGCCGTCGTCGTCTCCTAGCAAGCGCGTATCCCACTGGCCGGCCGCTTCAGTTAGCTCCCGACTGACCAGCCACGTGGCGGTTTGCATGTATACATTCTGCTCCATCTTGCGCATCAGCCATTCTGCTTTGGAGAGATTGCACCACAGCCCGCTCGGTGCGAATTTTGCTCGAGAAGGCCTATGCATAAAGCTGCCCCATTCTCCCGAAAGAAGGGTTCGTGGAGTTGACGAATCGTCCAGCGCTGCGATTTGTTTCGCGATCTTATCCGGAGCGAGAAGGTCGTCGGCATCAAGCCACTGAATGTAGTCTCCCTGGCTTAGGGAAAAGGCCTTGTTCCTGGTCGCGGCAGCTCCCTGGTTTTCTTTTGTAAAGACTTTCACAATATTTGAATTGAAGGATCGGGCAAGAGCCAACGTTCCATCACTTGAGCCATCGTCGACAACAATAATCTCCTTTTTTTCCCATGTCTGGGCGAGCGCCGAATGAAGCGTCTCGTTCAGCCACTTCTCCGCGTTATAAGCGGGAATTAGGATCGATACAAGAGGTTTCATAAATTGATACTCCCTAACATTCTTTCATAAGCTCTTCGCGTCAGGCTGGCAACTGCACCCCATGAATGATGTGTGTCCGCGTAGTGCTTGATTTCTTGACGAGTCGACCGTAGATTCCGGTAAAGATCGCTTGCAAAATAAGCCTCAATCGCTCTTACCAGATCCGTCGGGTCCTCCGGCTTGCAAAGATACCCAGTCTTTCCCTCAAGAATCTCCTCGCGAAACGACCCGACGTCGGTCACAATCACGGGCAAGCCGAAACTATACCCCAAAAATAGGACACCGCTCTGAAAGATATCCTTATATGGAAGAACGAGCACATCTGCGGCTTTGAAGTAGACTTCCATCTCCTCGTCCGGAATAAACTCGGTTTTAAGAATAATTTGATCTTTCTTTATGTCAGGCGGCGTTGCCTTCACCAATGAATCTAGATATTCCTCGTTCCCGCGCTGCACTTCGCCAGCAATGATCAATCTGTACCGCACATCTTTGTCCGCCAGTTGCTGGAATGCGGGAAGCAGATACTCGATGCCTTTGTATGGCTTGATCTTGCCAAAGCAGAGGATGGTCTTGTCAGATTCGCCAAGGCCGAGCCGTTTCTTTGCTTCCGACGGGGCGAGAGCTGTATCGGGAAACGCGTTGTTGATGGGATGCCGAATGACCGTAACAGACTGGTCAGCAACACCAAAGTCTTCGAGCAGCTCGGTCTTCATTTTTTGCGTGTGCACAAATATATGGTCGGCAAGATGGTATTGGATTCTCAATGTGATTCGATTCAGCCACGAGTCCCGCCCGTCTCTCCTTGCCTGATTCACATTATGCGCAGTAAGTGCGACTCTCTTGCCCAATAATCTGTAATAGAGCATCAGTAGCGTCCGGTCAAACAGCTGAATCTTGCTGTTCCACAAGATATGAAAGGCCCGTGGGCGTGCGCCCGCTGCATACCGGATCAGAGACAGATAGTGCTGCAGTGTTCTAAGTACTTTCCCGATGAGAGACGGCTTTGTCTGCCTAGCCGGCCAAAGATTAAGAAAGGTAACGTTTGGGGTGCTATGCATCTCAGGGCTATCCACACTGTCGCTGCCGAGCACGTCGACTTGAACATTCTTCGCCGCAAGCGCCATGGCGAGTCCAAATGCATAGGGTCTATCAACACCACCCGTCAGCAAGGCCGCCCTGAGTGCCGTTTGCATCTCGGGATGTGAAGTCGAAGTAGGGATATCTTCGATGAGGCGAGACAAGAGTTCTACCCGTCAGGAGTTGCTCGTTCCGTTTGACATAGCCGAAGAGCGGCGTGACTCGTGATCCCTCCCGCGACCAGCAGAGCGCCAGTTCACAAAGTGCACGAGACCACCCAGTACCTTGCCTCCGCCTTTACCCGAGGTCGTACAGTTGCATCCATGACGCTCCTCGCGAAGACAAGATTAATGTGCATTCGCAGGTACTTGGTTTTCACTGGACCGACACAGTAGTAAGGCCTGAGGGTGCTTGAGGTTGAAGCGCTGACGAGCTACCCAGATCGGCCTCGTACACCCGCTCGTCGAACTGTCGCAAATCGGGAAACAGCATGGTTCCCGTGCAACTGACATTGGGATTCGACGCTAGCGCATACTGGACTGTTGTCGAGCTAGAGCCAGTCATCAGGAGTTCGCTGTCTGTCCGCCCGGTGTAGGACACCCCACTCGATGGCATACACGCAGGATTGATTCCGCTCAGTCGAAAGCCGCCCATGATGTGGTTAGTCGCGCTTGGCAATACGCCGGAGCTGAACGTCAACGTCTCTGTGCCGCTGGACCACGAACTGCTGCTGATGGCGTAGGAGTTCTGATAAGAGGTGTCGATTGGCAGATTTTTCCACGCAACCGCTGCCGGAATATCATACGCATGGCCGCCGGCGTATGGCCCTCCCGTTACATCCGGCCCAACGGGAGGCATGGGAGGCGTACTTGATCCTGCGCAGGACGACGGGAAACTGGACCATGCCGTGCACACCTTCCACCACGAGAGGCCTGTTCCACCAGAAGGATGTGCGGTCATGGAATCCATGAAGAATGAAGCGGGAAGATTGTTATTCGACGGAACTGGATTCTGGTAGGCGGCGTTGGGCCCTGTCAAACTGCTTGGCACCTGAGAGCTATCGAAACTCGCCGTATTGCAGTGGGAATCTCCAGAGCAACCAAACGCATAGTTTCCCCACAGCATCGAAGTACTTTGAACGAGGGGATCTATCCCGGAGAAAGAAAATGCTGTGCTCGTCGCCGTGTCATTCGATGCCGAATACGCCGTGCAATATCCGGATGACCCCATGACGTTGCCGATCACGTTTTCGAATCGCGAATATGCGTTCATCATGACCCCGACCGGCGCCGCGAGACCT
>JAJXXG010000041.1 GCA_021781255.1 Acidobacteriota bacterium | reverse complement strand
GCCAGCGGCGTGACCGTGACGTATACGCTGACCAGCGGCGCGGCAACACTGGGATGCGGGCAGACTAGCTGCAAGGTGACCGCCAGCGGGGACGGGCAGGCCACGCTGAACATCACCCCCACCAGCAGCGCTCTTGCCGTCGTCACGGCTTCGCTCACCAACGGCGTCACTCTGCAGGCACACTTCACCGGCGGATCGCCGCCTGTCCTCAGCGCGCTCGCACCCACGGTCTCAGTCGCCGCCGGAGCCACCATCGGCTGGACTACGCAGGCTCTGGCCCTGAACAACGGCGCACCGTTCAGCGGCCAGACCGTGGCGTGGCAACCGGCCGCAGGCATCGCAACTCAAAGCAGCACCCCGGTGGTCACCGGAACCAACGGCATCGCAGCGAAGGCGCTCACCGTCGGTCCGCTTGCTGAGGGCCAGCAGTCCAGCGCCACGGCCTGCCTCAACGGAACCACCCAATGCGTTCAATTCACCGCCACCGGCGCACGCCCGGAGTATGCCTGGCTGGAGGCAGTTGCCGGCACCGCCCAGAGCCTTGCCACCGGCGGTACGCCGGGCCAGATTGTCCTGCGCGTGCGCGACATGGACGGCAACCCCATGGCCGGCGGCACCGTCACTTTCTTTCAGTCGCTCTACGCATGGGCACCGCCCTGCCCGCCCCATGGACGCTGCGCAGCCAGCGAGTTGCTGGCGACGCAGATCTCCACGGCCACCTCGGCGCTGGATGGCACGGTCACCTTTGCACCGGCATCGCTTCCCGGCGTCGCCACCGAGATGACTGGACTGGCCGCCACCGGTAACACCAGCACGCTCAGCGTCCACGTGGAGCAACATCCTTAATCCCGGCGCACTTCGCGCGTTCCGCCTGGAACCCCGCATGGGTTTTAGCTTGTGTTGGCTCAGGGATTTAGTATTCTGTTAATAATCCTTTTTGCTTCGGCGAGCCACGCACAACCTCTATGACTCCAGTCGCTCTTGCGGTTGACGATCTCCGGGATCAGTATCTGCGCGAGATGGCGCTTGTCCGCCAGACCTGTGACCGCACCGGCGACGGCACCGCCGCCATCCGCAGACGCTCGGCCATCGTCGATCGCATCCTCATTGAAATGTGGCGCCGGGCCTTTGCTGGACAAAGCGCGCTGAATGTGGCCCTGCTTGCCCTTGGCGGCTATGGCCGCAAGGACCTCTTTCCCTGTTCCGACATCGACGTGCTCTTCGTCTTTGCCGACGAGAAGACCGAAGAGCAGAGCAAGGACACCGTTCGCACCATCATTCAGGGCATGTGGGATATCGGGTTGCGCGCCAGCCCCGCCTCCCGCACAGTAAAGGAAGCCGGGCGCTTCGACCCCGACAACCTCGAATTCACCCTCGCCACCCTCGATCGCCGATTTCTCGCCGGCCACTTCCCCCTCTACCAGCAGTTGCATCAGACCGTCTTCCCCGGCCTGGTTCTGAGCGAGTGGAACACCATTACGCAAAAGCTGGGTGAGATTGCCCGCGCCCGCCACACCAAGTACGGCAACACCATCTTTCATCTTGAGCCCAACCTGAAAGAGTGTCCCGGCGGCCTGCGCGACTACCACCTGGCGGTCTGGTTCGCCTTGCTCTTTCACCTCAAAGAGACAAAGGAGTGGCCCCGCCAGCGTGGCGGCGTCTTCCAGAGCGCCCGCGGAGACGCCGAGGCGGCCTTCGACTTTCTCGCCGCTGCGCGCTGCTTCCTCCATTTCCGCCACGGACGCGACGACAATACCCTCGATTGGCAGTCACAAGACGAAGCCGCGGCCAACTCCATCGGTCTGGAGACGCGCGGTACCGCCGACCCCGCCTACTGGATGCGCACCTACTATCGCCACGCGCGTGTCATCTACCGCCGCGCCGCGCTGCTGATGGAGCATCTGCCCGCCCCGGTCAGCTTCTACCGCCAGTTCCGTCGCCGCCGCACGCCCATCGCGGGGACCGATTTTATCCTCGACCAGGGCCGTATCGACATCCTGCCTGGCGCGCAGTTCAACGAGACGGCTGCTATTCTCCGCGTCTTCTCGCTGATGGCCACCCACGGCTACGCGCTCTCGCAGGCCGCCGAAGACCGCATCACCGACGCCCTTCCCGCGCTGGCCATCCACGTCCCTGAGGGACCATATCTCTGGAACGCGCTGCGCGAGATCCTGCTAGGCCCGCATGCGGCGCACGCCCTGCGCACCATGCACGCCCTTGGAATTCTTGAGATGCTCATCCCGGAGTTCCACGGCATCGATGCGCTGGTCATTCGCGATTCCTACCACCGCTATACCGTCGATGAGCACACCTTCCTCACCATAGACAATGTACACAGCCTGCGCACGCCCACCCACGATTACGAGCACCGCCTGGCGCAGCTACTGCCTGAAATCGACCGCCTCGACCTGTTTTTGCTTGCGCTACTGCTGCATGACACCGGCAAAGGCCGCCGCAGCGGCGAACACACCGGGCAGAGCGTCGAGCTGGCTGACAGCTTCCTTGCCCGCCTGGACTTCGATGCCGAAGAGCGCGAGTCCGTCCTCAAGCTCATCCGCCTGCATCTCGAGATGTCCAACGCCCTCCGCCGCGACATCTTCGACCTCGAAAATGTGCGCGGCTTCTCGGACAAGGTCGGCAGCCCCACTCTGCTCAAGATGCTCACCCTGATGACCTATGCGGACATCAAGGCGGTGAACCCCGAGGCGCTCACCCCGTGGAAAGCCGAGAGCCTGTGGCAGCTCTACATGACCACCGCCAACTTCATGGACCGCTCGGTCGACGAGGTTCGCTATCACGCCGCCATCGACCCCTCGCTCCTCAACCGCATTCGCTCCATGGTTCCGGCCAGCCAGTACGACGCGCTCAAGCAATTCCTTGAAGGCCTGCCTCAGCGCTATTTGCAGACCCGCCTCCCCGAGCACATCCGCAACCATTTCCAGCTCGCCCTCAACCTCGACAATGACCCCGTGCAGCTCGACCTGCGGCCCCATCGCCAACTATTTGACCTGACGGTGATCGTGCGCGACCGCAGCCGCCTCTTCGCCGATGTGGCTGGCGCGCTGGCCGCCTGGGGCATGAACATCGTCAAGGCCGGAGCCTTCTCGAACGACGTCGGCATCGTCGTCGACAGCTTCCAGTTCACCGACGTCTTCCGGACCATCGAGCTCAACCCCAGCGAGAAGGACCGATTTCTTGCCAACCTCCACGACGTCGTTTCGCAAAAGGTTTCCGTCGACCAGTTGCTAGAAGGCCGCCGTCATCTCAACCACAACAGCAACGCCAAGGTCGAGGTCGCCACGCGCCTCCAATTCGACTCGGACTCTTCGACGCACTCCACCCTGCTGCAGGTTGTCGCGCAGGATGTTCCCGGCCTGCTCCGCCAGATCGCGCTCACCCTGAGCACGCACCAGTGCAACATTGAGGTCGCCCTCATCGACACCGAAGGCGAAACCGCCATCGACGTGTTTTATCTGACCAGTCACGGCGCGAAGCTCAGCGGGGACCAGCAGCGCGAACTGGCGGAGACGCTCACCGCTTCACTGGACGCGATGCGCGCTCCGGTTCATTGATCCGGCAGCCCATTCCCTTCGCTCTAGTGGTCGCCGCCATGACCGGACCCATCGCCCGATCCGCCCTCACCACCGGAACTTGAGGATGAGCCTCCAGAGGAGGCGCCAACTGCGGAAGCCAATTGTGTACTCGTCTTGTCGAAGATGGCACCGATGCTTTGGGCGACTGGCATGGCACCGGCAGTTGCACCGAATGCGATGAAGCTGATCAAGAGAACATATTCAACGAGATCGGCGCCCTCTTCGTCAGCGAGTTTTTTCAGAATGGCAATCATTCTGCGCTGCCAAGTCTTCATCGTGTACCCCTTCCCTCGCCTGTTTCGCTGAGGGGGCCTGTGCCAGGCAATATCCGCTTAGGCCAAAATGGTATGAAGTTCCACCTCTCCAGCCTGTAATAAACAGTCTGTGAGGTTTTCTGGCGTCCGTATATTCCACTTACGTGGAAAAATATCGCGACATTCTTGAAGGACATGAGCCGAAAGCTACCTGGATCTGGTTACTTTGGTATGCCTGCCCAGCGCGGTGATTGTGTACTCGCGATCTGCTTCCGCCATT
>JAJXXG010000933.1 GCA_021781255.1 Acidobacteriota bacterium | reverse complement strand
GCACCTCGCCTTACGCGTTTCAGGGCCTGGGCATTGAAGCACTACGCATCATGGCGGAAATCCGTGAGCGCTTTGGTTTGCGCATTGTGACCGAGGCTCTCGACAACGAATCCATTGAGCACGTTGCCGAGTATGCAGACGTGATCCAGATTGGCGCGCGCAACATGCAGAATTTCTCTTTGCTAAAGCACGCGGGCCGACTGCGCAAGCCGGTACTGCTGAAGCGCGGAATGAGCGCCACGCTTGAAGAATTTCTGATGGCGGCCGAATACATTTTGAGCGAGGGCAATTACGACGTCATCCTGTGCGAGCGCGGCGTACGCACATTCTCTGACCACGCGCGGAATACCCTCGACCTGAGCATCGTTCCCGCCGTGCGAAGCGTCAGCCACCTGCCGATTCTTGTGGATCCCAGCCACGGCACCGGCAAGCGCGGAAGCGTGTTGCCAATGGCCCGCGCCGGAGTTGCGGTTGGTGCTGACGGAATTCTGGTGGAGGTGCATAACCATCCGGAGGTGGCGCTCTCTGACGGGCCACAGTCAATTTATCCGGCGCAGTTCTCCGAGATGATGAATGAGCTGGAACAGCTTGCACCCATTGTCCATCGGACGCTGCCTCGTGGAATCAATGTGACCGCTTCGGCGCATGCCCATGATGGAAAGCTTGGCTGAGGCGGCCACAGTTCTGCGCCGTCGCGGCTCAGCCAGTGGCTTTGCCGCGCTGCTTCTGCTTGCTTTGCCGCTTGCAGGCTGCCGTCCGCACGACTTTCCCCAATATCCCCCGGACTATCGGGAATACATGTATGTGACCAACGGTGGCAGCAACACCGTCTCCGTTTACGACGTGGTGAATGTGCGGCTCGACCGGGAGCTGACTGTGGGACACGATCCGGTCGCACTGGCGCCCAGCCTCACACGCAATGAGATTTACGTGGTGAACCAGGGCGCGTCCGGAGAACTCGGCTCCGTTTCGGTCATCAATGCGGAGACGAATCGCCTGGCGGCCACTATCCCGGTCCGCCGGCGGCCGGCAGCCATCGCCTTGGGCCCAAAGGGCGACCTTGCTTATGTCGCCAACACCGGATCGAACAGTGTTTCCATAGTTGACCTTGTCAAACGCCGCGAAGTTGGCGTGATTCCTGTGGGTGAGGAACCGGTGGCATTGAGCCTTTCGCCAGATGGCGATTCGCTTGTCGTGGCCAATCGTCGGAGTGGTTCAGTGAGCATCATCGACCCCGCCAACCGCACAATTCGTGGGAGCTTCAACGGATGTCCCGGTGCGAATGATGCTGTGGTTCTACCTGACTCCTCGAAGGCGTTTATTGCCTGCTCGGCCGGTCATCAAATGATGGCTATTGCGCTTGCCCGCCCAAAGACCCACCCCGACTCAAAGGATGCCGTGGAGGCTCTGCTGGACGTGGGACGCGGGCCAGTGAAGATTGCTCTGAAGCCGGACGGAGGCGAAGTCTTTGTCGTCAACTCGCTCAGCGACACGATTTCGGAGGTCATCACGGGCACGGATGATGTTCTCGGTGCCTACATGATGGGCGATGATCCGGTCTTTGGGCTGGTTTCGCGGGACAATTCCCTGCTTTACGTTGGCAATCTGCACTCGCAGGATGTCATCATCTACTCAATCGATGACGGGAAGCGCATTGGATCAGTACACGTGGGCGACGGACCTTCGGCCATGGCCTTTTCTGCAGCAGGCCACCTGCTTTTCGTGGTCGACTCGCGCTCCGGGGATGTGGCCGTGGTTCGCACTTCCACCAGCTCGCTCTTTACGCTGCTGCCGGCGGGTACTAATCCCAATGCGATCGCGGACAAAGCATTCAAGGTGCAGTAGAAGCAGGAACCTCTGCACCGCCCATGCGCGCGACGCTGAATTGCGCGCCAGCAAATAGGATTAGCCCGGAGATATAGGCCCAGAGGAGCAGACCCACTGAAATAAAGAAGGGTCCATAAGTCGCCTTCAAGTCGAGGTAAGGCAGTATTGCGACAAAGATGGACCTTGAAAGCAACCACACGATCCCGGTCACCACCGCCGTATTCATCACCGGTTTCCACGGTACCTTGCGATTGGGCAACAGCCAGTAAATGAAGAAGAAAAATACAATGGCGGCGGCCCCGGTGGAAATGGAAAGCCAGAGGTAGCTGAGCCCCTGGTAGACGATGTTGTCAGTGTGATGAAAGAAGAGGACGGTAAGAATCGCCTGTGCGCTTTGGTTCACAAATACGCTTATCATTGCCAGCGCCACCATGAGCAGTGCAAGGCCCAAAGCGACCGTCTGATTCAACAGATAATTGCGGCTCTTCGTCACGCCCCAGGCCTGATTCAGTGCCACCTCCAACGGCAAAAAGATTCCCGTGCAGGCGATGAGAATAATCACCAGCGAAAACAACTGCACTCCGTGCCGGGGTGCCACCGCAGCCAGGTTGTATGTAAGGAAGTCCTGGCTCGCCGTTGAGGGGAGGTAGTAACGCACCATGTCATTGACTACCTTCACCATTGAATAGGAGTGAAAGACCGAGAGCGCAAGGGTATAAAGCAATACCGCGAATGGGATGAAAGAGAGGATGGCGTTGGCCGCAACGCTGAAAGCGTAGGTGTGCACTTCGCTGTCCAGGAGGTAACGTACCAGCGCAACGCCGTCGCGGCGCAGCCGGAACCACTTGGCAGCCGGAGCATCGGCCACGTCGATGACTGCGACCGGCTTCAACTCACCGGCGTTCCGTGCTTCATGGCTGGATTCCGGAATTTTCTCGCCTGCTTCCGGGGTTAAATCGTCGGGCAATTGGATCTCCGATGGGCAATGGAAGAGAGCGGATGTGCCGAAGGAATACGGCCATCCCACTCTCCGTGAATTTTCCCTTTCAGAATAGACGTTCACGGCAAGTCTGTGCGGCTCTGACGATCGGGGCTAGATTATGCCTATCCGTCTCATCGTGTGAGACTACTGCGGGCCCCCTATGAAGCATTTTCCCCTTGCATCCTCATAGGTTTCCTGCCATAAAAAGAGCACGGTACGTTCTGGCGGGCCGTTTTTGCAGCGAATGGAAGGCCGTTTGTTTTGGATAGTTTGGTTTCACCGCAAGCACAGTTCTCAATTTGGCAGGATGAGGAGCCACCTGGGCGCAACTTTTACGGCGCTCCGGCGGCTCGCGCCGTCTCAGGAGCCATTTGTTGCAGCTCCAGACGTCCTACTGTCACCCAGCGTCACAGTTGTTTTCCTGAACAAGTTGAGCATGAGCGAGCCAGCGACAAGGAGACAAATAAATGAAGGAACAAGGTGTGGTGAAGTGGTTTAACGGTGCAAAGGGTTACGGATTCATTCAACGGGCCAGCGGCGAAGACGTCTTTGTTCATTTCTCGGCTATACAGGAGAACGGTTACAAAACACTCAATGAAGGCGAATCTGTCGAGTTTGAGTGCCAGCAGGGCCCCAAAGGGCTGAGCGCGGCCAACGTGATGCGCGTGGCCTGAGGCACGCGCAGGAATCTTCCTGTGGACTTTCCCTGCGAGGGCCGCACCTGCCTGCGGTTCGCCGGAAGATCGCGGCTTGCGAGGACTTCCCGCCAAGCGGGCCTATCCTTCCAGTTTCTTGATCGCCCACTGGGCTGCTGCGCGCAGTCCCAGGTCGGCAGCGCTGGCCCATGTGCGTAGCCGCGGGGCGAAGCCCTGCTGGCCGCTGTTGCCCATGGCTACGGCCACATTGCGCTTCATGCCATGAAAGCCAGCCCTTCGCACCGGGGAGCCATTGAACTGCTGTTCCCACTCTGCCTGCTCCATCTCAGCCAGCCAGTCCAACAGGGGATTCACAAGCTCCGGCCTGGGGCTCATTTCGGTATCCGTGGCAATGGGTGCCTTGCGGTTCCATGGGCACACATCCTGGCAGATGTCACAGCCGAAGACCTGCCTTCCAGTTCCTTCCATGAGTTGCGGATCGATCGCGCCCCTGTGCTCAATCGTCAGATAAGAGATACAGCGACGCGCGTCCATCTGGTAAGGCGCGATCAGTGCGCCCGTGGGGCAGGCTTCGATGCATCTGCGGCAGCTTCCGCAACGGTCTGCGTGCGGGGCTAACGAAGCTGCTCCCTCCGCTACCGGTAGCGACGTGAGCAGCACCGCCAAGAAGC
>JAJXXG010000326.1 GCA_021781255.1 Acidobacteriota bacterium | reverse complement strand
CTCCGGGTCGAGACCATTGAGCTTCGCCGATCCAATCAGGCTGTACATGGCGGCGGCCCGTTCTCCACCGCAATCGGAACCTGCAAACAAGTAGTTCTTCCTTTTATGCAAATCTTCGCATAACCGTAATTATGCACAGTTCTCGATTATGCGCAGCGTGTTGGTAAAGGGGTCTGTTTCGGTCCCCTCACAGGTGTTTCTACGTTTACACGCTGCACATAATTCACAGGCTCTCCAAGAACTTCATCAGTTGATCGGGGGGGCGGTAACGAAGGCTGTTCCCTTTCGTGGGTTGCAGCCGATTGAGCGCGCGCTGCTTCATCGTGAGGTCGGCTTCGACGTACATATGGGTCGTTGCAGGGCTCTCGTGACCCAGCCACAACGCGATTACGGTGATGTCGACGCCAGACTGGAGCAGGTGCATAGCTGTGGCGTGGCGAACGGTATGTGGTGAAATTGCGCGCCGCCGCAACGTGGAGCACTTCAATGCGGCTGCGGAGACTGCGAGTGCAAGGCGCTGGGTTACGTTGGAGCGTGTCATCTCGGTTCCTCCGCGATTCGGGAACAAGTAACTGGAACCCTCCGCTACGTCAAGGCGACGCTTCCATTTCCGCAGGAGTTCCGCAGTGGATCGCCACAGCGGAACGCTTCTATTTTTGCGACCTTTGCCGTGAAGATGAACACAAGGCGAGTGATCGAGGATTACGTCTTTGATGCGGATCGCGACGACTTCGGAGACGCGGGCTCCGGTGTTATAGAGCATAGTGAGCAGCGCGCGGTCGCGTTGCCCGGTCCAGTCGCAAGGTTCTGGAGCATCGAGGATGGCATCGATCTCTTCGCGCGAGAGGAAGCCGAGCATAGGTCTCTCGAAGCGCTTCATTGGAATCGCCAAGGCCTGCTCAATGATGGGCAGGGCGTTCAGGTCGTGGTGGGCCGAGTACTTCAGAAATGATCGAAGGGCAGCAAGCCGGGCGTTGCGGCTCCGGGTTGCGTTGTGTCGTTCGTTTTCAAGGTAATCCAGGAAGGCCAAGAGAAACCCGGCATCCAGATCGGTAAGGGCGAGGTTGACAGGAGATTTTCCGAGATGCTTTACAGCAAAATGGAGCAACAGCTTAAACGTGTCTCTGTAGGCAGAGATCGTGCGGGGACTGAGTGACCGATGCTGCTGAAGGTGATCAACGAAGAATCGTTGCAACAGCATCGCGAGAGACGGGGTTGATGGGGCTCTAACCACGGCCGCCCTCCTTCGACTTCGATGCAAACTGCTCAAAGTTCCTTCCCGCTATCGCCATCAGTTCCGGAATACCGGTCAGATACCAATAGGTGTCGGACACCTTGGCATGCCCGACGTAGGTCGATAACGCAACCATCGCGTTATCAATCGTGGCGCCCTGCCGATACCACAGTTGGACGCGCCGGCAGATGAACGTATGTCTGAGGTCGTGGATGCGAGGGGCAGCATGGGAACCGCGTGCAATCCAGCCAAGTTTAGCTCGAATACGCTCGAAACCACCATGAACGGTTCGGTTTACCAGGCCTTCGCCCGATGAGGAAACGAAGAAGAATGCTTCTGGGCTCACGGACACACAGTGCCGCCGAAGGGCTGTGTACTTCTGCAGTGTCCTGGCGGCCGTTGCGTGAAGAGGAACAAGCCGGGACTTGCAAAACTTAGTCTGGCGAATGGTCAAAATCCCTTGCACGAGATCGACGTCGATGTACCGCAGGTGCAAGGCTTCCGAGATACGCAACCCCGTTGCGGCGATCAATCCGAACAGCGCCTCATAGGTTGCCGGACGCAACGTCCCCGGAGGACCCAACTCCCGAGCAGCCTGCATAAGGTCTGCAATCTCCCGATCGGAATAGATATGCGGGGTGAGTCTGCGATGTCCTTTACCAAACAAGCTCGCATCAGGAACCTCCGTCCGTGGATCGATGCGGGCGCAATACTTGACAAAGGGTCGAACAACTTCCAGTCGCCGCGCCCAGGTGATGCGCTCGGCGAGTGGTATCTGGCCTTGAACCCAATCCAAGATGATGCGGCAGTTCAATGGGCCACGATGGCCCGAGTGATCGACAAAACGAGCAAAGGTCATCAGTTGTGTGCCGGAAATCGCGAGAGAAAAGCCAAGGCGACGACGCTCGCCGAGATACTCTTGAACCAAAGACTGCATCGAGCGAGGGGAACTCATAGCGACCTCCCCGGCCATGGCATCGCTACCGCAGCAAGCCGATTCGTATCCACTTTGGTATAAATCACCGAGGTGTCGAGGCTGCGATGACGAAGAATATCGGCTATCTCTTTGAGTGGAGTGCCTGCCTTCAAGAGCCTGCTCGCCAGACTATGACGCAGGATATGAACTCTCGAATGCGCCAAGCCGCATCGCAAATAAGCCTGGCGGACCGCTCTGCGCACGACGCCCGCCTGAATAGGCTTCTCAAACGGTGCACCGTCACGCACAAATAAAGCGCGGTTGGAAGTCTGCGGCCGTTCCGTTCGAAGATACTCGGCGATAGCTTGGCCCGTCTCTGCCGGCAAAGGAAGGATGTCAACTCGGCGCGACTTGTTGGCGGCCAGACGAATCGTGCCAGCACGCCAATCTACATCTGAGAGTTGCAGTTGAACTACTTCGCTGGCACGCAAACCAAGGTCTGTGAGACAGCGCGCCATCGCGTGGGCACGCTTGGGCGATCGTGGCAGTTGCTCGAAAGACCCGAGAAACTGCTGTACTTCTTTTTCGGAAAGCACTTCTGGCAGCGATGCCAAACGCCAATGAGCTACGCTGGGAACGGCATCAAGCAGTTCATCCACTCGGTTACCAGCTACCGATCGGAACCTGAGGTAGCAGCGGATGGCTCCGCCTACTACGTGGATCGTCCCGGTGCTGTGCACGCCTTCTTGGCCCAATACAAAGCGTCGAATATCTGCTGGCCGGATACGATCCGGCACAAACGTGCCTGACCCGAATCGATCGTTCAGAAACCGGCGAATGATGTGGGTGCGCTGCAGTCGAGTGTTCTGATCAAGCCCCTTCACCTCAGTCATGAAGCGATCAAACGAAGCCAATTCTGCGTGAAGCGGATCCCAATCTGCGCGGCTCTCTGCTGTCACTCCGCTTGCGGATAAGATCTGGAGCAAATGGGAGAGAGCCGCACGCGTATCAGACCTGCCGCGCTTTACGGGATATCGGCAATCGCAATACGGCAGGTGCTCAGCGACAAAACGAGCGGTTGCACGCTCGTCGATCTTGTCCAGCGCCAGCCTGTGTCGCCTGGCCCAATGCGCAAAGTGTGCGATGCAGTAAAGGTAGTCGTGTATGGTCGATGCGCGGTAACGACTGCGCTGAAGGCGCGAACAGAACTCAGAAATGTAGGGTTGAAGAACGCTGCGCTCCAGCCATGCGCGCACCTGCGGGTGAACTGCTGTTCCGTTTTCCATGATGGTCTCCTGGCATCAGAAATGCCCAAACAAGGAGACCACCGATTATGCAAAGTTGGTATGCCTTGAGGCAGAAGTTGCGCACGCCGGCAGAGCCATCCAACGCCCAAGCCCTAACCTTCTGCGCATAATCGAGAACTGTGCATAATTGCGTCCAAGAGCCACGGCGCGGAGCGCCCTCTCGGCCGCGCTGTTGTCGATCTCCAACAGTCCGTCTTCGGTGTAGCGCGTGAGGGCACGCCAGCGCGAGAGCGCGTATCGGATCGCCGCCGCGGTTTCGCTCTTCGCTGACAGCGAACGCAGTGCCTTCTCCATCCAGTTGCGCATATCGTCGAGCAGTGGCCTTGCTCGCGACTGACGGAGACTCAGCCTCAGATCGGCGGGCTTGCCGCGTACCTCGTCTTCGATCGCGTAGAGAGCGCCGATTCTGGCAAGAGCCTCGGTTGTTGTGGGCGATGCATGAATGACATGGATCTCATGAAACTTGCGGCGTGCATGCGCCCAACATGCGACTTCATAGATGGCGCCATCGCCGTACAGATGATGGAACCCTGCGTATGCGTCCGCTTGCAGGCCCCCCTTGAAGTGCTTCAGATGCTACCGCGGATGCTCCCCCTTGCGATCCTCCGAGTACGCGAACCAGACGGCCGGCGCAGTGCCTTCGCCTGCAGGCCGGTCATCGCGCACATAAGTCCAGAGACGCCCAG
>JAJXXG010000006.1 GCA_021781255.1 Acidobacteriota bacterium | reverse complement strand
ATCGTCGGCTACGTCTTCTCCGAAGGCGATGACCTCAGCGACGGTGTGGCCGTATTTGCGCTTGAGGCGATCGAGCTGCGCGAGACGATCCTCTATCTCCGCCAGGCGCTCAGGGCTGGCGTTGATGCCTTCGGCGTAGTCGCGCACGGTGGAGCTGACGTCGCCGACGATGGCGCGGGCAGAGGCGAGTTGCTGCGCAGACTCAGCAAAGCGGGCATCGTAGCGGGCGAGTTCTTCGACGTTGCGAATGGCCGCGCGCAGGGCAGCTTCCGCAGAGGCCCCGCCTTCGTAGAGCTGATCGAAAGCTCCCATGGCAGCGGCGTAGAGTTTTTCAGCGTTGGCTAGAACGCGCTTTTCTGTCTCCAGGGCTTCGTCTTCGCCGGCTTCGAGGCGGGCAGCCTCAATCTCCTTGTGCTGGTAGGTCCAGAGATCGACCATGCGGAGGCGGTCCTGCTCCCCCTGCAGGAGGTCGTTGAGCTTTTCTCGGGCCTGGCGCCAGCGGGTGTATGCCTCTTCGACGGCGTCTGTGGAGAGGCTGGCGAAACGGTCAAGCAGGATGCGCTGCTGCGCCTGGTCGAAGCTGGAAAGCGTCTCACTTTGTGCGTGGACAAGGGCGAGTTCGGGGGCAAGCTGGCGGAGAACGGCCACGGTGGCGGGCTGGTTGTTGACGAAGACGCGGCCTTTGCCGCCGGAGAGGATTTCGCGGCGAAGAATGATATCGGCGCCTTCGGCATCGATGCCGTTTTCTTCGAGAATGCTTTCGGCTCCGGGAGTGGACTCAAAGACGCAGGAGACGACGGCCTTGTCGGCACCGTGGCGAACGACCTCTGCCGAAGCCTTGCCGCCCATGAGGAGCGCGAGGGCATCCACGAGGATGGACTTGCCTGCCCCGGTTTCGCCGGTGAGCAGGTTGAGGCCAGGGCCAAAGGTGGCGATGGCGTGATCGATGACAGCGTAGTTTTCAGCGCGTAGCTCAACCAGCATGCGTGCAGTCCGTTTCCCCGCCTGCATGTGCATGATGCGCAACGAGAATGCAAGGGGAGCCCGTGCGCAGCATAGCAGAAAGGGGGCGGGCGCGGACGGGACGAAGTGCATCGAACGCAGTGCAAGGGACCATATCAATAACTTGGAGGGGCTTATCGCGTCTGATACCGTGTAGATCTCGGTGGTCGCCGTATCATTAAACAACTTTCGTCTTGAATTCGCCGACTGACGTGGGGGCCGCTGCACTGGGAGCGTACCTGATGCAGGGACCGAGTGCGCTGGTGGACATGCTGAGCAACATTGGGCCGGTAGCGCTGTTTGTGATGATTCTGCTGCTGTTTGCCAGCCTGTACTCGTGGACCGTGATCCTGGGCAAGATCGCCACGTTTAAGAAAGCCACGCAGGAGAGCCGGAATTTTATCCGCGCATTTCGCAAGGCGGCACGTTTGCAGGAGATTGCGGCTGTGACAGAGCACTACAAGGCGAGCCCGCTGGCACAGGTGTTTGTGGAGGTCTACGAGACCTACAAGCGGCAGACGGGGGGATCGGGGCCGCCGCGTAACCTTACGCCGCTGGAGCGCTCGGCACAGACGGCTGCGAGTGAATCGATCACGAGCCTGGAGCGCCGCATGACGTGGCTGGCGACGATTGCCGCGACCAGCCCGTTTGTGGGACTGTTCGGCACGGTGATGGGCGTGGTGGATGCATTCCATGGGCTGGGCACGGCTGGCGCGGCCACGCTGCGGGCCGTGGCGCCGGGCATCTCAGAGGCGCTGATTACGACGGCCGCGGGCCTGTTTGTAGCGGTGCCGGCGGTGGTGGCTTACAACCAGTTCACGGCGCGCATCCGGGTGTTTGCTTCCGCGACGGACGATTTTTGCCGCGAGCTGCTGAACGCGCTGGAGGAGATTCCAGTGCGCGCACCGGTTCCGCCGCGCGGCGGCGCTTCGCAGGACCCTTCCCAAGAGGTTGAACGTGGCCTTTACAAGTAACACCGGCCAGACGCGCAGCTCGCTTGCTGACATCAACATTACGCCGCTGGTGGACGTGGTGCTGGTGCTGCTGGTGATCTTTATGATCACGGCGCCTGTGTTGCAGTCGGGGATCGAGGTCTCTGTGCCAAAGACGCGCACGGTGAAGGAGATTACCGAGCAGCGGCAGGTGCTGACGATCGATCGCGATCAGCAGGTGTTCCTGGGCGATAAGCCGGTGAACATACACGATCTGGCACAGCTACTGCTGAAGCCGGGAGCGGACCCATCGCAGCAGGTGATCTATCTGCGCGCGGATGAGCGGGTACCCTTTGGCGCGTTTGCCAGCGTGATGGACGCGGTGAAGCAGGCGGGCATCACGAAGATTTCAATTGTGACGCAGCCGCTGGACACGAAGGGTCGCGCGGCAGGCGGGCAGTAATCGCCACAGAAGGACGGCTTTTAGGAACACGGACTAGGCCATGAGCAGTCTGCTGGATGGAAGCGAGCAACTGGAGCAGGAACTGGCGCCGGAACCGGTGATGCGGCCGGCGATGGGGTCCATTGTGCTCCACTCTGCGCTGGCGGCTGCGATGGTGCTGTACGGGATTGTGGGCGGGTTCTTTAAGCACAGCCTTTGGGGAGGCCCCGGCCAGGGCGGCGCGATTGAGGTGAACCTGGTGAGCAGCGCCATTCCGCTGCCCTCTACCCAGCCGGTGAACCAGAACGTGCTGGCCACGGAGACGCCGAGCCAGGCCCCGGCAGCCCCCGAGCCCAAGTCCAAGCAGGCGGTGGATGAGAACGCGATTCCGATTGCAGGCCGCGAGAGGAAGCCGCAGCGCGAGACTGCGCAGAGAGTTCCCCAGCGCCAGCCGCAACCGTTGCAGCAGAATCGCGCGAACTACGGCGAGCAGGCAGGCACGGTGATGCCGCGCTCGACACCGTCGCAGGGCTTTAGCAGCGGACAGACGACGGTGAGCAACGGCGACTTTGGCAGCATGTTTGGCTGGTACGTGGACGGCATCAATCGCAAGATGGCATCGAATAGCTTTCGCTCGATGGTGGACCCGCACACGGCGAAGGGTTCGCGGGCGTTTATCTTCTTCAAGATTTACCGGGACGGGTCTGTTGGTGACGTACAACTGCAGACGTCCAGCGGCAGCCCAACGCTGGATATGGCATGCGTGCGCGCGGCGCAGCGCGTGGATACGTTTGGGAATCTGCCGGGCGAGTATCGAGGTAGTTATCTGCAGGTGTCGTACTACTGTGAGTACTAGATGATTTTGATTGCGTCGAATTAGTATTGGGGCTGTGAGGGTTGGCGTCGGACGGTGACTTGCAGCATCCGGCCATCCGCACGCAGGCAACCCCTGATTTTTAGCAGGACCTCACCGAGGAAGGATTGCTTATCGCATGAAGTTTTGTTCCCGGTTCATCTCCCCCGCTCTCCTGCTTCTGGCAGCCATGGTCGCGATTCCCTGCACTGCGCAGGACTGGGTGCGGACAGGCTCCAATCTTGGCAATGCCGCGATCCGGCTGGCTGCCGCGGACTTTAAGCCGGTCGGCAATGATCCGCAGACGCCGGCGTTGAAGGCGGTGTTTGACGCAACGCTGTACAGCGACCTTGGCAATGCGGGCATCTTTGACCTGGTGTCGAAGAGTTTTGCGCCGCAGGCCATGCCGGGCTCGCCGCAGGAGATCAACCTGGCGCAGTGGTCGGCGGAACCGGCCAACGCGGCCATGGTGGCGTTTGGTGCGCTGTCTGCCACGAATGGCCGCCTGGTGGTGTATGGATGGCTGTTCGATACGCGCAACGCTGCCAATCCGCAGGTGCTGGGCAAGCAGTACAACGAAGTGGCCAGCGAAGAGATGGCACGAACGGTGGCGCATCGCTTTGCCGATGAGATTATTTACCGGCTGGGCGGCGGCATCAACGGCATTGCGGAGACGAAGATTTACTTTGTGAGTTCGCGGACCGGCTCAAAAGAGATCTGGGAGATGGATTATGACGGGCAGAATCAGCATCCCGTCACGCACCTGGGCAGCATCTCGCTTTCGCCGCGCATCTCACCAGATAACACTCGTCTCGCGTTTGCATCTCTGGGCCGCGAGGGATGGTCCATCCGCATGTTTTCCCTGGAACTTGGACGTCTGGTGAGCTTCCCTGCAGGAACGGTGGGAGGCTTCAAC
>JAJXXG010000478.1:2093-4149 GCA_021781255.1 Acidobacteriota bacterium | reverse complement strand
GAATTGGTTCAGGCAGCGGTGCCGGTCACGACGCCGCTGCCGTAGCCATTCAGCCTGGAGAACATTACGCGATGTATGTATATCGTTTCGACATGCGATTGATTTCCTGCTGCATGGCTGCGGTCACCATCATCGCGCTCGGCTGCCACTCGACGCCTGCGTTGAGTCCGCAAATGGAAGCAAAAGCCATCGGCCTCGAAGGCAAAGGCGATTGGCGTGGCCTTGCTGCTTTCGCGGCGCAAGCCACAAAGCAGTATCCCACCGATGGAGAAGCATGGTTTTACGCCGCCGCCGCCGCAAATGGACTCGGGGACACCGCCGCCGCAAGAACTGACCTGGAAAATGTTGAGCGCTACGGCCCCGCCGCTTTGAAGAGCGTGGCGCAGACGATGCTGGCGCAGCTTCAGGCCCCGTCGGGCCTCCAGGCCCCGTCGGGCTATGCGCAGTCCCAGGGCCCGTCGGGCTATGTGCAGTCCCAGGTGGCTGCAAAGGTTCAGCCGTCTTCCGTGCCGGATATCTCCGTTGGATCGATCGCAGCTTTGACGGCGCAGGCGCGGCAGAGTTGGGAGAGGGACGCGATTCCAATTACGGTCGTCGTGATGGGCGGTGGAAACAGTTATTCGACCGTGGTCAACTACTATTCTCCGTCGACCCGCCAGGGGCTGTCGGTTAGCCCGGGGGCCAATGGCGCTGGTATGCAGCCGGTCGAGCAGCCCGACTATGGCACCACAGCGCTTCCCCAGAACTTCAAGTCATTGGCCGATGCGGTGGCGACGGCCAGAGAGCGCGGTCTTTCCGGATCTCTGGATCATGCCTTTTTGTTCTGGGCCGACGATATCTCCGGTCCGGACAATTTGGTGTGGGACATGGCGTTTGGCATCCAGTCGGACGGGGCACGGGTCATTGCCAACGCTATCAGCGGGTCGCGGATGAATGAGCTGCTGGCGGCGGCAAGCAGTGGCAGCAAATCGGGGCAGTACGAACTTGGAATGGCCTATGCGGCGGGCTCGATCGGCAAAGAAGATCCAGCGAAATCGGTCTACTGGCTGCGGCAAGCTGCGGCTCAGGGCAGTCGCCGTGCTCAAAACAGACTGGGCCAGTACTATCAACGCGGTTATGGCGTGACAGCCAATCCGCAGCAGGCAGCCTACTGGTACGGACAGGCGGCGTCGGCGGGATTCGGGCCGGCCGAGTATAACCTGGGGCTGTTGTATGAAAAGGGAGTGGGAGTTGCGCCTGACTGGACGTCTGCGCAGCAGTGGTTCAACCTGGCGCTCCAGCAGGGAGTGCAGCAAGCGGCCCTCGAACTGGATGAGATGCGGTCAGCGACGGCAAGAGAGAATGGCGGCAGGACCGCGGAGCAAATGCAGGCTGCCGACGCGATTGCCGATCGCATAGCTCGTGAATACTGCGCCTTCGGGGGAGACAATCCGGTTCTTGCTAAGGATCAGCGGGTGCCCGATGAAGTAGACTGTGTGTATCCGGGGAAGAATGTCTCAATCAACGGCATATTGCCTGGAAAACAAATAGGCACCCCTGCCTCACTTCAGCTTGAGGGCTTGCCGTCCTGGTACAAGTTTTATACTTGCTCGGCTTCGGACTGGAATTCCTCTACGGCAAGTATCGACCTTTCCTGTACGCGCTGAGAAGCGGACAGTATTTTGCGAGAGATCCGTCGGGTTGAACGAGGAAAGCCAACCGTATCGTCAGGCTCAACCAGTTTCGTGCCTTGGCTGCACGCTACGACAAAATCGCCCGTAACTTCCTCGCAGCCATACACCTCGCCGCCACGGTAGTTCGGCTATTTTGAGGACGCGCCCTGGCCCCTGTTCTGCCTCCCGCAGGCCGTCTCTCTCCCGATTTTGCACAGCGTATGCATTTGATTTTTCTTACTTGTAACCTGTCGTTCATATTGGCCCGGTAGCCTGATGCTTGTGGATGCCACTGCGCCCGAGATTCGAGTTTCACGCCCTGTGCCTGCCCCAGGCTCCGATCCTGCCGCGCCGCCCCCGGCGCCTGCCGCCCCCCCGCAGCATTCCGAAATCCGTCGCTATCT
>JAJXXG010000478.1:0-2083 GCA_021781255.1 Acidobacteriota bacterium | reverse complement strand
CCGCTCTGGCCGATCGCATCTTCAAGACCCTCATGCTGCTCTGTGCCATCAGCATCTTTTTGATTGTCATTCTCATTGCCTATCAGTTGGTTGATAAGTCCCAGGTCAACTGGGCCCGTTCCGGCCTCAAGTTCTTCTATACCGCCGCCAAAGATCCCACGACCGGCCAGCCGGCCTACTGGGATCCCGTCAACGGCAACTTCAGCGCCATTCCTTTCGTTTACGGCACCCTCGTCTCCTCGTTCCTGGCGCTGCTCTTCGCCGTGCCTCTCTCCATCGGCGTCTCCGTCTTCCTCACCGAGATGTGCCCCAGGGTGCTGCGTGCCCCGCTCGCCTTTCTCACGGAGTTGCTCGCCGCCATTCCCTCCATCATCTACGGCCTGTGGGCCATCTTCATTCTGGTCCCGCTGCTGCGCGAGTACCTGAATCCCGCGCTCACCAGGACCCTGGGCTGGACCGGCTTCTTTGCCGACGACAATCCCACCGGCCTCGGCTACATGGCCGCTGGCATCATCCTTGCCATCATGATCTTGCCCATCATCTCCTCGCTCACGCGCGAAGTCATGACCGCCGTGCCTCACTCTCAGCGCGAAGCCGTACTGGCCCTGGGCGCCACCCGTTGGGAGATGATCCGCACCGGAGTGCTCCGCAATGCCCGCATCGGCATCGTTGGCGCCATCATCCTCGGCCTCGGCCGCGCCCTCGGCGAAACCATGGCGGTCCTGATGGTGGTGGGAAACACCCCGGAGATTCACCGCTCGTTCCTGGCCAACGGCGCTACCATGGCTTCGGTCATCGCCAATGAATTTGCTGAGGCCACGAGCGACATGCACCGCAGCGCCCTGGTTGAGATTGGTCTGGCCCTCTTTGTTGTCACCATCATCGTGAATGCGATTGCCCGGATGCTGGTCTGGGCCGTCACTCGGGGCGCGCCCTCGCAGGCGCGTTAAGTCGCAGGAGACTCAGTTGAGCACAGACGCATTTCCTCTTCGCTCCAGATTTCGCACCTTCACCGACCACGCCGTTACCGTCCTGGCGGTGATTGCGACCCTCCTTGTGATTGCCCCGCTTGCCGCCATCTTCGCCTATCTCATCTTCAAAGGCGCCTCGTCGCTCAACTGGAACTTCTTCGTCAAGGTTCCCGCCCCTGAAGGTGAGGCCGGCGGCGGCATGGCCAACGCCATTGTCGGTTCCGCGGTCCTCCTCGGCATCGCCAGCCTCATCGGCGTCCCCATCGGCATCGGCAGCGGCATTTATCTGGCTGAGTTCGGACGCGGCACCAGGCTCGCCAACGCCGTCCGCTTCACCGCCGACGTGCTCAACGGCGTTCCCTCCATCGTGATGGGAGTGACGGCCTATGCCCTCATCGTCTTTCCCCACATCGCTTTTCTTCCTTGCCTCGGCCACTTTTCTGCGCTCGCCGGCGGCGTCGCCCTCGGCATCATGATGATCCCCACGGTCTGCCGCACCACCGAGGAGATGTTGCTGATGGTGCCCAATGCCATTCGCGAAGCCGCTCTCGGGCTCGGCGTTCCCAACTGGCGCTCCACGCTGTCCATCACCGTCAAAACCGCTTCGCCCGGCATCATCACCGGCTGCATGCTCGCCTTTGCCCGCGTCGCCGGAGAAACCGCCCCGCTCCTTTTCACTGCCCTCGGCAATCAGTTCTGGAGCGTCAACCTGAATGAGCCCATCGCCGCGCTCCCCCTCCAGATCTTCAACTACGCCATCTCTCCTTACGAGGATCAGCACCGCCTCGCCTGGGCCGGCGCGCTCGTTCTCATCGCCCTCATCGTCCTCGCCGTCTCCCTGGTTCGCTTCGTCACCAGCCGCGGCGTCTTGAAAGGCAACAGCTAACCGGCGCTGCTCCCCGGAGTGTGCCGCGCTTCATCGTCGTTCGGCGTGGCCGGCTTCCTCGAGGCTTCGCCCAAGGGAATTGAACCAGCACCAGAAGGAGAAATCCCCACGTGGGTGTCAGCATTGAGGTACAGAACCTGAACGCGTGGTACGGCGCGAATCACACGCTGCAGGACATTAACCTGAACATTCCCGCCAATCACGCCACCGCGCTGATCGGCCCCTC
>JAJXXG010000532.1 GCA_021781255.1 Acidobacteriota bacterium | reverse complement strand
CGCGGACGGCGGCCAGACCGTCGATCATATCCACGTCCACCTGCTCGGCGGCCGCCCGCTCCACTGGCCTCCGGGATAACTTCAGCGCACACGCAAAGAGCGCCTCCCATGGGGAAGCGCCCGTTTTGCTTTTTTCCAGCCCGCCGTTACACCGGCTGCGGCATGTAATCTTCCTCTTCTTCCAGACCATAGCGGCGCAGCAGGTTGGGCAGCGTCTGGGAGAAGGCCGAGCGCGGCATCACCGTGTCGCAGCCCGCCTCAATGGCCTTCAGCTTCAGATCCCCCTGCAGGTGGTTGAGGAAGCCGACAATCGACGTCGCCTTCTTCAGCTTTGTCTTCAGCTTGGGAATCAGCGTCATCGGCTTGGCGTTCACGTTGTTCAGGTCAAACACCACCAGCGCGGGACGCTCGGCTTCGGGAGCATCCGTCAGCCGCGCCACGGCCTCCTTGTCGCCCTTCACAAACTCCACCTTCACGCCAAGCTTGCGCGCCGTCTCCTGAATCTTGGCCTGGAAAAACAGGTCCTCGATAAAGCAGAAGATGCGCGTGGGCGCGTCTTCACGCACGGGAGCGGCCGTGGCAACCTGGGAAACGTCAGGGTAATAGCTGCCGTGGCCGTTGCCCGAGGTGGGAATCGTCGATGCAGGCCCGTCCGATACGTTGCCATTCACGGCGCGGTAGCTATGGTCCATCGGGCCCACAAACATCCTGGGGCCTTTGGAGCTGCGCTGCTTGTCCTTACGCTTGCCCTGCGGCGGAGCCGAGACGCTGTTGCCCGGCTGCGCGCCCGGCGCGGAACCCTTCTGGAAGAACTTCTTCTTCTTCCGTCCCTGATTCTGCTGGCCTTGGCCCTGCTGGGCTGGGCGGGGTGGATTGGCCTGCGCCTGCGGCTGAGGCGAAGACTGCTGCGACTGGCCCTGCTGCTGCTGCTGGGCCGCGCCCGTCGGGCTGGTTTTATTCTTGCGGCGGCGCCGGCGGCGCCGATGCCCCTGCGACTGCCCCTGGCCGTTGGCCTGGGCTGACCCCAGTTCAAACTGGGGCTGCGTCGGTTCTGTCGTCATGCGTGCACTTCCTGGCACTTTTCTCTGTGGTGCATTGCCCTGCTGGATTCAGCCATTCTTCCCTGAAGACGCTGAATTTTCCTTGCCTGTCGCGGTCGTTCGATTACCAGCACCGAACATTGCGACATGCGAATCTGTTCTTTTGGGATACCGGGTGAACTCGCGCCGGATAAGGCCCTGCGCGCAATCTACCACGATTTCCTGGAGCCGGCTGCGCTTTCACGGCAGGTGTGCCGTTCTTGCCACGCGCGCTGTCGAATCATCCTAAGGAACATGCCATTCAATGAATGCGGCTCCGGGGTACTGCAACTGCGGAAACGCTCTTGTCACCTTCCACACCAGGCTCTCACAACGGTCTTGTCCGCTTGTCAGGGTCGGAATGGCGCAGCCAGCGTTATCCTCGGGTGATGCCTTTCCTTTGGGAGTTTTCGCCGCTCGCTGCCCGAATAAGGTATAGACCGGCTGGCGGAACATCCCTCTTCAGCGGCGAGCTTCTCACAACCCAGATTCGGGTGGTGCGCGTCAGCCGCCCGGTAGGCTTCTCATCTTGATAGTACAGCCTGCCGCATTGGGTTGCAAGTGACGTCTGAAGGGGCGCCGGAATTACGCCCACCCATTCGCGCGCTCCACTGGCCAAAGAGGCGAAGGAAAAGTGCGCCAGACACACAAAACGCCACCCCCTGAGGGTGGCGTTTTGCTTTCCCGTGCTGGTCACTGGCCTCCCAGCAAATCATGGCCGGTGGTTTTCTCCACCGCGCCTGCTGCAGACTTTCCCGGCCGGTTTCTCCCTTTTGAGGGCCGCTTCTTTGGCGGTTGCTCTTACCGGGCGTCTGCTTGTTTGTGGGCTGGCCGGACTTTTATCCAGCAGCCGGTACATCACTGGCACCCTCTATATAGCAATCGGCGTGCCGTTTCTTCCGCCTATTCCTTTCAACAGCTTGCGCATGGTACATCCAACTTTAGTTTGAATTCCAATAGCTCCACCACGCTTAATCTTCAAAAAACCATAACTTCCCGCTTTACCGCTGGCACTGGGGACAATAATGCGTGCTGCGTCCCGCCACAACAATCCGCCGAATCGGGGTGCGGCACTCCATGCAAGGCTCGCCCGATCGCTGGTAAACCCGGTGCTCCAACTGGAAAAACCCGCGCACTCCATTTGCATCCACGTAGTCAGACACCGATGACCCGCCCAGCCGGATGGCGTGCTTCAGAACCTCCAGCAACGCCTGCCGCAGCCGTTCCAGTTCCGCCCTGGTCAGCCGCCCGGCCATCCGCCGCGGCCGCAGCCCGGCGCGAAACAGGCTCTCGTCCGCATAGATGTTGCCCACCCCGGCCAGCAGCTTCTGGTTCAGCAGGGCCGCTTTGATTGCCAGCCGCCGCCCGCGAAAGAGCGCAGCAAACTCGCCTGCTCCAATGGTCAGCGGCTCCGCTCCGGGCCCGGTGAAGCCGGCCTGACGATCGAGGTCGCGAAACTCCAGCCTGCCAAAGCGCCGCGGGTCAACAAACCGCAGCTCCCGCCCGCTGGCCAGCGTCAGCCGCGCATGGGTATGCGCCGCCACGGGGCTGTCAGGGGTCGTCACCAGCAGCCGCCCCGTCATGCCGAGATGCACAATCCACTGCCCTCGCACACTGCTCGCTGCGTCTCTCCCCAGCTCACAAACGATATGCTTCCCGGTGCGATGCACCGCCAGAATCACGCAGCCTTCCAGTCCGCTGGCCTGCCGCCGGGGCGCAGTCTTGAAGGGCTCCCGATGCGAACCAAACCAGACGTCCGCGATCCGGTCGCCGCGCACGCGCGCGTCCACACCCTGGGCGATGGTCTCCACTTCAGGCAGTTCAGGCATCGGCTTATTGTAGAAGACCGCGCGACCGGCTCCCGTCGTCACGGGCCGCGCTGCGGTTATTTGGATTCGCCGGCATCATCGATGCGGCTGGCCTCAAAGCTCACAATCTTCCATACGCCCGTCTCGCCGCGTACCCAGACGTGCGTATAACGATAGCTGCCTGTCAGAGCGCCATCTGGAGATGTGCCGTCCACCTCGGCGCGCGACGTCACCACCGCCGTCGATCCATAGAGGCGCACCTTGCGATCAGTGATCGCAATGGTCTTGAAGCGCATCGATCCGGCGCGCAAAATGGCCAGCGTCTGCTCTTTCGATTGCAGCGTGCCCATCGGGCTGATGCCGATGTAATCATCCGCAAGCATCGTGGCCACGGTCGCTGCGTCAGAGCGAAGCATGGCCGCGCGCCAGGAATCTTCCATCCGGTCAATTTCGTGGCGCTGCTCGTGCCGCTCGGCACGCGGCATCCCGCTCAGCAGTGGCGCTGCACTGGCAGCCAGAATCAGTAGAAAACCAAGCGCCAGAAAACGCTTCGACCCGTTCAGTGAGTTGGCCCGGAACTTCCACATAGGCGTAACGGATGGTAGTCCCCAACCGCTACGCCGGTCAATGCGCCTGCTGCGCAACCTGCTTGTGCATGGACTGCTGCGGGACCGGAACGGCCGGATTAGACCAGTGCAGACAGGTCTTCGCGGTTTCTTTCCAGCATCTTCTGATACAGTCCGCCCACGGCATACTTCTTGAAGTGCGCCGATTGCCGGTGCGCTTCCTCGGCGGCCCCATCCTTGTACTGCTCATAGATCAGCACCGTGTCCGGGTCGGCTTCTATGCGATGCGGAATGTAGCTGGCGCATCCCGGCTCCTGGCGCGAGGCTTCGGCAAGCTTGCGCAAAATATCGGCAACTTCAGCCCGGTCTTCGGGGGAAAACTTCATCCGGATGACAAAACTGATCATGGCTGCGGCTTCCTCGCGGCTGCGCGGCTGCTTGCCCGCAGGCGTTGAATTCAGTTTACCTGTGAATCTCGTCCAGCGCCGCTGCAAACTCCGGCAGAATCATCGTCTGGTCGCGGTCGGGTCCGGTCGAAACCATGCCGATCTTCGCGCCGCTCTCGCGCTCCTGAAAGCGCAGATACTCTCGCGCCGCCGCAGGCAGCTTCTCAAACTCGGTGATGCTCTCGGTGGACTGCCGCCAGCCCTTCAGCTTCGTATAACGCGGCTTGATCTGCTCCAGACCGTGCACGTCTGCGG